>JALRBB010000322.1 GCA_023257915.1 Quisquiliibacterium sp.
GGTACCAGACCTTGCATCCAAAGGCAGCCTATCCGGCCGATTTCCAGACCGCCCTGGCCTACGGCGCAGGCGTGGTCGCCGAACAGATGATCGCTGGCGCGCAGTCGCTGGATCCGGCGAAACTGAAGGCGGCTGCCCTCAAGCTCAACGGCAAGCTGGTGACGCTCACCGGAGAATTCCAGGTCGATGAAACCGGCAAGCAGTACAAGAACGAATTCGCGATCATGCAGAACCTGCCCAACGGCCCCGAGGTGATTTACCCACCCGCAGTTGCGACCGCCAAGGCGGTGTACCCGGCGCCGGCGTACGGTTCGAGATGAGCAGGAGTATCGACCGATGATGCACCCCCAGACCCGCGCGCTGCTCAAGCTGATCGAAGAGCGCAACCTGCCGCCCACGCACACGCTGACGCCCGAGGTCGCGCGCAACATGTACCGCGAGCGGCGCTTCTTCACCCAGCCCGAGCCGCCGCAGGTCGGCAGCGTGCAAGAGCTGTCCGCACCCGGGCCGCATGGCAACATCCCGCTACGCCTGTATCGGCCGCGAGGCAGCTCGCCGGATGTCAGACTAGCTGCGCTGGTGTACTACCACGGTGGCGGCTGGGTGATCGGCGACCTCGACACCCATGACGTGCTGTGCCGCGAGCTTGCCAATGGCGCCGGCTGCGCGGTGGTGTCGGTGGACTACCGGATGGGTCCGGAGCATCGCTTCCCGGCCGCGGTCGACGACTGCATCGCCGCCACTTACTGGATCGCGCGCAATGCCGGCTCGCTCGGCATCGACGCGACCCGGATGGCGGTCGGCGGCGACAGCGCCGGGGGCAATCTTGCCGCGGTTGTCTCAATCGCAGCGCGCGACGCTGGGGATCTGCCGATCGCGCTGCAGTTGCTCATTTACCCGGCCACCGACATGCGTCGCGGCGCTCCGTCGCACACCACCAATGGCCAGGGCTACATGCTGACCAGCGACACGATGACTTATTTCCATGATCACTACATCGACGATCCGAAGCATGACCTTGACTGGCGAGCCTCGCCGTTGCTGCATGACGATCTGTCCAAGCTGCCGCCCGCCTTTGTGATCACCGCCGGGTTCGACCCATTACGCGATGAAGGGCTGCAGTACGCACACAAGCTCAGCGAAGCCGGCAATCGGGCGACCCATGTCTGCTTCGAGCGCCAGATCCATGGCTTCATCACGATGGGCCGGGTCATCGACGAGGCAAACGCCGCAGTTGCGATGTGCGCGGCAAGCGTGCGCGCGGCTCTGGCAGACTGACTTATCTCTCATAGCGCGACCGCCGTGCCGGTCGCATTGGTTTTCCCACCGCGAGCAATCAAACGATGAAAAGCAAACGAGGAGCACCGCCGGACTGGCGCGACGAGGTCTTCAAGACCTTCAAGCGCAAGGGCATCAACCAGGTCTTTTACGTTCCGGACGCCGGTCACAAGCGCCTGATTGAACTGGCCCACGCCGACAAGAGCATGACCACCTATCCGCTGACCACCGAAGAGGAAGGCATCGCAGCGGCCTGCGGCGCCTGGTTGGGCGGACATCGCTCGGTGCTGCTGATGCAGTCCAGCGGCGTCGGCAATTGCATCAACATGATGAGCCTGATCGAAAACTGCCGCATCCCGCTGCTGATCCTGGTCACGATGCGCGGCGAGTACGGCGAGTTCAATCCATGGCAGGTGCCGATGTCCCGTGCTACCCAGGGCTCGATGGAACTGATGGGCATGACGGTGCGCCGGGTCGAGGATTCGTCGCGTGTCGTGGACGATGTGGACGCCGCGATCGACGATGCGTTCGTTGCCGAACAGCCGATCGCGCTGTTGTTCGCCCAGCGGATGCTGGGTCGCAAGAAATGGGTGCGCTGATCATGGCCAATGCAAAACCGACCAAATCCAAATCCGTGAAGCCTGCTCGCAAGCTCGCGAAAGCAACGCGCCTGGAACGCCGGGCCGTGGTGCGCAAACTGCTCGAGAACCGTGGCGACATGCTGGTGGTGTGCGGCCTGGGTTCATCCACCTATGACGTGTTCGCAGCCGGCGATGATGACCGCAACATCTATCTCTGGGGCGCGATGGGCGGAGCGGCGATGATCGGTCTGGGCCTGGCGATCGCCCAACCCCGCAAACCGGTTCTCGTGATCACCGGCGATGGCGAGCAGCTGATGGGACTGGGGGCCCTGGCCACGATCGGCGCGCAAGCCCCGAAGAACCTGGCCATCGTCGTTCTCGATAATGCGCACTCTGCGGAAACCGGCATGCAGCAGAGCCATACCGCACGC
>JALRBB010000338.1 GCA_023257915.1 Quisquiliibacterium sp.
AGCCTGGCTCTGATCCGGGAGGCGGGCTGCAAAGCCGGGCTGGTATTCAACCCGGCCACCCCGCTCAGTTGGCTGGATCATGTGATGGACAAGGTCGACATCATCCTGTTGATGTCGGTGAATCCGGGCTTCGGCGGTCAGAAGTTCATCGGGTCCGCGCTGCCCAAGCTGCGCGAAGCGCGCCGCCGCATCGATGCCTGGCGCGAGCAGGGCGGGCAGGACATCTGGCTGGAGGTCGACGGCGGGGTGAAGGTGGACAACATCGCGCAGATCGCCCAGGCCGGAGCCGATACCTTCGTCGCCGGTTCGGCGGTGTTCGGAGCGCCGGACCCCGATGGCGGCTACCACGGCGTGATCACCCGGCTCAAGGCTGCCTGAGGTCATGACCGCTGTGGACCTGCGCCGCCGCTTTGCGGCGCGCGCAGCGATCATCGATCTTGACGGCACCCTGCTGGACACCGCAGCAGACCTGGCCGCCGCGGTCAATGCGATGCTGCTCGCAATGGGCCGCGCAGCGCTGCCGGTGGAGCAGGTGGCCAGCTATGTCGGTAAAGGGGTCGAGGTGCTCGTGCACCGGGCACTGACGCTGTCGCTCGACGGCAGGGTACCCGCAGACAGCTTTGCACCGGCGATGCGGTCCTTTGACGCACACTACCGCCGCGAAAACGGCCGGCATGCGAGCGTCTACCCCGGGGTCCTCGAGGGCTTGCAGGCGATGCGAGATGCGGGCCTGAAGCTCGCGGTCGTCACGAACAAGCCACTCGGCTTTGCGGTGCCCTTATTGGCGGACACCGGGCTCGCGCAGTACTTCGATCTGGTGGTCGGTGGTGACACGGTCGCGCGCAAGAAGCCAGACCCGATGCCAATGCTGCATGTCTGTGCGCAGCTCGGAATCGCGCCAGAACAGGTCGTCGCGATCGGCGACTCGTTGAACGATGCGCTCGCGGCCCGTGCCGCTGGCATGGCGGTGCTGGCGGTTCCCTACGGTTACAACGAAGGGCGCGATGCGCGGTCGCTTGACGTTGATGCTATAGTCGACACGCTTTTCGAGGCGAGCCGTCTGATCGATCCACTCTGATCCGTACGGCGCCCCGTTAACCAAAACCCTGACCGACGACTCCAAAGATTTCGCGATGTCTACCCCGATCAAGTGGCAGACCTCCCCGGCACCGCGCCATTGGCGCTGGTGGCGCTGGCGTTCGTGATGCACACCGCGCCCTGCTGACTGCCAGGGCGCACCAGAGTCGATCGATCATCGCGCCACCTGGGATCAGGCTGGCGAAGCGGCCCCAGAGGCGGGTCGCGAATCCGGGGAACCATCATGACTGAAATCGAATTCAAGGCGATCGCCGCGCAAGGCTTCAATCGCATCCCGCTTCTGGCCGAGTATTTCGCGGATCTGGAAACACCGTTGTCGCTGTATCTGAAGCTGGCGCACAAGCCGTTCAGCTTTCTGCTCGAATCGGTGGTCGGTGGCGAGCGCTTCGGGCGCTACTCGTTCATTGGTCTGCCTGCGAGCACCTTGCTGCGCTCCACGGCGACCGGCGCTGAGGTTGTGCGCAATGGGCAGATCATCGAGACCTTTACCGGCAACCCGCTGGATTTCGTCGACGAGTATCGCAAGCGTTTCAAGGTCGCGGTCCGGCCCGGGTTGCCGCGTTTTTGCGGTGGGCTGGCGGGTTACTTTGCCTATGACGCGGTCCGCTACATCGAGCCCAAGCTCGCCGGTGTCAGCAAGCCGGATCCGGTCGGCGTTCCCGACATCCTGCTGCTGCTGACCGAAGAGCTCGCAATCATCGACAACATCGCTGGCAAGATTTATCTGATGGTGTACGCCGACCCGGCCGAGCCCGAGGCTTATCAGAAGGCGACCAAGCGGCTGCGTGACCTGCAGATGAAGCTGCGTCAACCGGTCGATGTGCCGTCGTCAAGCGGCAGCTACGAGACCCCGACCGAACGCGACTTTCCGAAAGACAAGTACCTGGAGGCGGTTCTCAAGGCCAAGGACTACATCATGGCCGGCGACATGATGCAGGTGCAGATCGGCCAGGTGCTGCGCAAGCAATTTCGTGATTCGCCGTTGACGCTGTATCGGGCGCTGCGCTCGATCAACCCGTCGCCCTATATGTATCTGTATAACTTCGGCGATTTTCATGTGGTCGGCGCCTCGCCCGAGATTCTGGTGCGCCAGGAGCGCCAGCCCGATGGCGACCGGATCACGATCCGCCCGCTGGCCGGCACCCGTAAGCGTGGCGGTACGCCCGAGCAAGACGAGGCGATCGCGCAGGAGTTGCTGGCCGATCCGAAGGAGCGGGCCGAGCACGTGATGCTGATCGACCTGGCCCGCAATGACATCGGTCGCATCGCCGAGACCGGTAGCGTCAAGGTCACCGACCAGATGGTCATCGAGAAGTACTCGCACGTCATGCACATCGTGTCCAACGTCGAGGGCAAGCTCAAACCGGGTATGGGGCCGCTCGAGGTGCTGCGCGCCACATTTCCTGCTGGCACCTTGTCGGGTGCGCCAAAGATTCGTGCGATGGAGATCATCGACGAGTTGGAGCCGACCAAGCGCGGTATCTATGGCGGCGCTTGTGGTTACATCTCGTTCGTCGGCGACCTGGACCTGGCGATTGCCATCCGCACCGGCATCGTCAAGGACGGCATGCTTTATGTGCAGGCCGCCGCCGGCGTGGTTGCCGACTCGGTCCCGGA
>JALRBB010000505.1 GCA_023257915.1 Quisquiliibacterium sp.
GCCGAGCGGGAACAGCGAGATCACCAGCACGAAGAACACCACGATCAGCGCGAGCTCGGCCCGCGAGCGCATGGCAAGCAAGAGGTCGCGTCGGCAGGCCCAAGCGAGCGCTGCGAGAGCGGGCAAGGCCTCAGCCTGGAGTTCGGCGCCCGGATGCCCGTCATCCGGATGATCCGGGTTTTGCGGGCGGTGTTCGTGCGCGCTCATTGCCCCTTCCCCAGCCGCAAGGCCTGCGGCTCGCGCGCTGCGGTAAAAGGCAGGTGGGTCGCGATCACCGCGCAGCCGCCTGCGTCCAGATGCGCGTCGAGCAGTTCTCCGAACAGCTGTTGGCCATCGGTGTCGAGCGCGGTCGTGGGTTCGTCGAGCAGCCACAGCGGCCTGCGGATCAGCACCAGTCGCGCCAGGCCCAGCCGACGGCGCTGGCCAGCCGACAGACGGGCGAATGCCAACCGGCGCTGGCGGGCCAGGCCGACGCGTTCGAGAGCCGAGTCGATCGCCTGCATCGATGCGCCGGATGTTCCGGCTCCCTGGTCGAGCCCGGCCTGCATCGCGAGGTTCTCGCCGGTGCTCAGCTGCTCCTTCCAGCCGTTTGCATGTCCCTGGTAGAGCACCGACGCATGCCACAACGGATCGCCGGCCTTGCGCGGCGCGCCCCGCCACCAAACCTCGCCAGATTCCGGAGACATCAGACCGGCGAGAATTCGCAGCAAGGTGGATTTTCCCGAGCCATTCGGACCGGCCAGCATCAGCCACTGGCCGGCGTCGATCGTGAAATGCAGGGCCTCGAACAGCTTGCGATGGCCCATCGTGCAACCCAGCGCCCTGGCCTGCAGCCCCCCAGCGCTCACGGCACCCTCTGGTCGATCCGGATCAGCACTTCGCGAGCGCCCGGGCCGACTTCGGCGCTGGTGCCAAACAGGTCGCCGCTTTGGCGCCCGGCGGTGCCGTTGCGGCTGATCCGGGCTTCGATGACAACACCGGAGGCCTGGGAGATCAGACGCTGCGGATTCATCGCCTGCGCATCGCCGAGACTGAACTCGAGCGGCCAGTCGCCGACCGCCAGGCGAACCGCAGCCAGCGGAATCCGCGAGCCGTCGTTGCCGCGCGCGACGACGAACAGCGTCGTGCCGGGCGCGGCCTGTGCACGCAAGGCATCGTCGATCTGGATTCGCCCGCTGATCGCGGAGGCGTCGAGCGCGCCAGATGGTGGCGGTGATGCACCGTCGCGCTTGCCCGAGGCGGGGCTGACGGCGGTGGCAGCCTGTGGCGACGAAGGCTGGACGGTCGTGGATGACTGGGCCGATGCGGCGATCTCGGATTCGATCTTGGTGATCACTTCGGCCAGGCGCTGGGCCTCATGCGAGCCTTGCGGCATGTTCGCGGCGAGCTTGCGCATGTAGCCCAATGCCTGTGCGCGGTCACCGCGGCGATACTGCGCGGCGGCCATCAGCGCGATTGCCTTTTCATCGTCAGGATCCAGTTGCAGCGCGCGTTCGAGCTGCTCGAACGGTCTGCCCGAGAAATTGCCATCCGCGGACATCACCAGGATTTCGGCGTAGTCGGCGGTAATGCGTGCATCGCCCGGGCGCAGCGCGATCGCCCGTTCCAGCGCCTGGCGGGCCGGTGGGATGTTGCCGGCCATCCGGTGCGCCTGGCCAAGCATCGCCCAGGCTTCGCCATCTTCTGGTGCCTTGCCAACCCGCTTTTGGAGCTCGGCGATGGTTCGATCCAGCGATTCGCCGCTGATTTCACCGCGTAGCTCGGCCACGCTCATGGCGACGAGCGACGGCGAGCCGATCAGTGCATAGACGAACACGGCGGCCAGCGGCAGCAACAGCGCGACCAGGGCCGCGATCAGCGTGGCGCGAGCGCTGCGCCGCACTGGCGGTGCAGCGTCTTGCGGCTCGCGGAATTGGACTGCGGCTTCGTCGAGCAGTTCTTCCTGCGCGCGGGCGGCCTCGTCATCGGTGAGCCGTCCGGCCAGCCGCTCGTTTTCGATCTCGGCTCGACGGTCGCGATAGATCGCCAGGCGGCGGTCTTCATCGGAACCGGAGGGGTCGACGACGCGTCGACCGGATTGCAGCAGCGGCAGCACGAGCGTTGCGGTCGCGGCGCAGGCAAGCGCGGCGATGACGAGCCAGAACCAGATCATCGGGGAAGGGGCCTGTTCGCGAGTTCCAGAGAGTCCGAAATTGTCTCATAGGGCATCGCGCACTCCCGGGAAACGCAGCTCAGCGCATCCAGATGATCGACACCACGCAAGGCTTCGATGCGCACCGCACCGGTGTCGTAGACCTTGCGCAGCCCGCGCGCGCGAAACACCGGTTCGCGAGGCGGGGCTGCGCCGCTGGGCACGCCCGATGCCTCAGCCGGCCCCT
>JALRBB010000395.1 GCA_023257915.1 Quisquiliibacterium sp.
CTGTGCAATTCTTTTCCGAGGCTCTTTGATCTGATTGACGAGGGCCCGTCCGGCGAGATGGATGGCGTACCGAAGGAGAAATACTGGGAGGTCGTGGACCAGTGCTATCTCTGTGACGTCTGCTACATGACCAAGTGCCCGTACGTCCCGCCGCATCCGTGGAATCTGGACTTCCCGCACCTGATGCTGCGCGCCAAGGCGATCCAGTTCAAGAACGGCACGCCGACCAAATTCCGTGACAAAGCGCTTTCCTCGACCGATCGCAATGGCAAGCTCGCGACCATCCCGGTCGTTGTTCAAGTCGTCAACAAGGCGAAGAATTCAGCCCCGCTGCGCAAGATCGGTGAAGACCTGATCGGCGTGCACAAGACAGCCTGGCTTCCGGACTTTGCGGCCAAACCGTTCCAGCCGAACGCGACTGCGTCCGCGCCGCATCCGATCCGGGACGGGCAGCGCACCCCTGGCAAGGTTGCAGTGTTCTCAACTTGCTACATCACCTACAACGAACCAGGCATCGGCCACGACCTGCTCAAGGTACTGAATCACAACGCGATTCCCTACACGCTGGTCGAGAAAGAGGCCTGCTGCGGAATGCCCAAGCTGGAGCTCGGCGACCTCGAATCAGTCGATGCGCTGATGCGCAAGAACATCCCGAAACTCGCCAAACTGGCCCGCGAGGGCTGGGCGATCATTGCCCCGATTCCGTCCTGCAACCTGATGTTCAAGCAGGAGCTTCCGCTGATGTATCCGGATGACGACGATGTTCAGGCGGTGCGCAAGGCGATGTTCGATCCGTTTGACTACTTCGTGCAACGTGCCAAGGACGGCTTGCTGAACACCGAATTCAAGACCGGTTTGGGCAATGTTTCTTACCATGTCGCCTGCCATCTGCGGGTTCAGAACGTGGGTCAGAAAACGCGCGAGATGCTCGAGATGGTTCCGGACACTTCGGTTAACACCATCGAACGCTGCTCGGGTCATGCCGGCACCTGGGGCGTCAAGAAGGAATTCCACGAGACCGCTCTGAAAATCGGAAGACCGGTCTTTCGGCAGATGGCTGAGCACCCGAACGGCAGCCCGGACTGGGTCGCGTCCGACTGTCAGCTGGGCGGCCATCACATTGCGCAGGGCATGTCGATCGCCGGAAACCCGGTTGACGACAAGCTGGCGCACCCCATCACCCTGCTGCGCGTCGCCTACGGGCTCGACTGATTGCAGCGTTCAACCTGGAGCTATTGATGATGACTTTGACTCGTAATTCACTGATGACCCTCGAGGCCTACTCGAAGGCGCGCCCGGAATTCCGTCGCCAGGTGATCGAGCACAAGAAAGCCCGCACCGTTTCGCTCGGCGAACACCTGACGCTGATCTTCGAAGACGAAATGACGGTCCGTTACCAGATCCAGGAGATGCTCCGGATCGAACGCATCTTTGAAGAGGAAGGCATCCAGCATGAGTTGGACTCTTACGGACCGCTGATTCCGGACGGACGTAACTTCAAAGCCACCATGATGATCGAGTACCCGGAGGTCGAAGAGCGTCGCCGCGAACTCGCGCGTCTGATTGGCATCGAAGACCGTGTCTGGGTGCAGGTTGAGGGTTCAGAACGCGTCTTTGCGATCGCCGACGAAGATCTGGAGCGCGAAAACGAGCAAAAAACCTCGTCCGTGCATTTTCTTCGCTTTGAATTGACGGAGGAAATGGCCGCGGCTCTGAAGTACGGCGTCTCCTTGTCGATTGGCGTCGACCACCCGAATTACCGGGTCGCGCTCTCGCCGGTGGACAATCAGACCCGTGCGGCCTTGGTCAAGGATCTGGCTTGACGCAGGCTCTCAAACACTAAACTGCTGCGACGGTCCGCCCACGGAACGTCGCAGCTTGATGCCCCCGAAATTCAGGCGGCTCAGCGGCCCCCTGGCGTGCTGAGTAGCACCACCACCTGCGCTTCGATCCCTTCGCCGCGTCCGGCGAATCCAAGGCGCTCTGCGGTCTTGGCCTTCAGGTTGACCTGACCCATGTTGACGCCGAGATCCTCGGCGATATGTCCGATCATTGCCGGGATATGCGGCGCAAGTCTCGGCGCCTGCGCGACGATCGTCCCGTCGACGTTCACCACCGTATAGCCGGCTTCGGCGACCAGTTGCATCGTTGCGCGCAACAAATCCCGGCTGTCGGCCCCTTGCCAGCGAGGATCGGTGTCGGGGAAGTGCCTGCCGATGTCCCCGAGTGCTGCTGCGCCAAGCAGCGCATCGGTCAGCGCATGCAAGAGCACATCCGCGTCCGAGTGCCCTAGCAAACCACGATCATGCGCAATGCGTACGCCGCCGATCAATAGCGGACGCCCCGGCACAAGTGCATGAATGTCATAGCCCTGACCGATTCTGAATCCGTTCATTCGTTCTCCCGACGATTGCGATCCTCGTTGCCGTCCTCGTAAGCCTCAAGGACGCACTTTGTGCTGACATCCTCAGCGGCCCGGCGCTCCAGACTAGGTTTCACCGGATTGCGGCCGATACGCCAGGGCTCCCGCCATGGCCAAAAGGTCTTCGCGGGTGGTGATTTTGAAGTTCGACCGCTCCCCGACAATCAGACGCGGTGCAAACCCCGCAGCTTCGATCGCCGCCGCTTCGTCTGTGACCTGTGCCGACGCTCGCAAGGCCTCTCGCAGCAGACGGTAGCGAAACATCTGCGGGGTTTGTGCAAGCCACAATCCTTCCCGGGGCACGGTCGCCCTCACCCGCTCATCCGGCCCGGAGCGTTTGACCGTGTCAGCGACCGGCAAGGCCAGCAAGCCACCCACCGGATCGCCGGAAAGCTCCGCACGCAGCGTGTTCAGACTGTCGAGGCTCAAACCTGGGCGTGCCGCATCATGCACCAAAGCCCAGTCGTCGTCGGCCACCGCGTTGAGCACATCGAGCCCTGCCAGCACGGTGTCGCGACGGGTCTGCCCTCCGCGCGGAACGATTTGCAGCCGAGCCTGACGATCACCCGGCAGAGCGCGCAGCACCGCAGACGCCCGCTGGTCTCCGCGAGCCACGACGACCACGACTTGCTCAATCCAGTCGGCAGCAAGCAAGGCCGACACCGACCACTCGAGGATCGTCCTGCCGTCGATCTCCAGGTACTGTTTTGGAATCGCCGCACCGAGCCGTGTTCCGGTCCCAGCCGCCGGGATTACCGCGAAGAATCGTTCTAGGCTTGTCATCGGATAAAATTCTAGCCTTTACCGATTCCTTGCGCGGCGACCGCGCTATCCCCGGGCGTTCGAGACGCCACGATCCTCCGATTGAACGCCTTCCCGCAGAACACGGCGCCCGAAGAGACGCTGGAACAGTTGATCGATCGCATCGCCCAGATGCCCCGCCAGGGCAGCAGCTTTGCGCTGCCGACGCGCGCCGGTTCCTCGGATGCCTTGCTGATCGCCACCCTTGCCAGTCAAATCCGCTCCGCGAGCCTGGCCGGCCCGGCGGGTTCTGGCGAGCCGACCAGTGCTCGGACGTTGGTAGTTTTTACCGCGAACGCTCCAGATGCCCAGCGGCTCACCGAGGAAGTCGCGTTTTTTGCGCCCGAACTGACCGTACGCCTGCTGCCAGACTGGGAAACGCTTCCATACGATAACTTCTCGCCGCACCAGGATCTGATCTCAGAGCGGCTCGACACGCTGTTCGGATTGCATCAGCAACGATGCGACCTTCTGATCACCGCGGCAACCACGGCACTGCACCGCTTTGCTCCGCCGTCCTTTCTTGCTTCGCACACCTTCTTTTTCGACAAAGGCCAGAAGCTCGATGAGACGGCGCTGCGCGCGCAACTCACTGTCGCCGGCTACGAGCATGTTTCGCAGGTGGTCAAACCGGGCGAGTACAGTGTTCGCGGTGGGCTGATCGACCTTTTCCCGATGGGCGCGCAACTGCCGTATCGGCTCGATCTGTTCGGCGATGAAGTCGAATCGATCCGTACCTTCGATCCGGACTCGCAGCGCAGCCTGTATCCGATCGACCGGGTTCGCCTATTGCCGGGACGCGAATTTCCGCTTGATGAAGCCGCGCGGGCTGCGTTTCGCGGCCGCTGGCGCGAGCGCTTCGAGGGTGACCCATCCCGCAGCCAGATATACAAGGATGTCGGAAACGGGATCGCAAGCGCTGGCATTGAATACTGGCTGCCGCTGTTCTTTGACGCATCGGCAACCCTGTTTGACTATCTGCCGCCCGAATCGCTGTTGCTAACCCACGGCGACGTCGAAGCGGCAGCGCGGCGCTTCGGCCAGGACACCGCACAACGCCATCGCTTTCTCGCGCACGATATCGAGCGCCCGCTGCTCAATCCGGATGAACTGTTTCTGGGTGCCGAAGAGTTTTTCGTCCGGTGCGCAGCCTTCGGCCGATGGTCGCTTGCGGGTGCCCCGGCTAAGGAGACGGACGGCGAACAACCGGAATCCTCCGGCAGTCGTCATGAAGATGCGCCAGGCCGCCGACCCGCCTTCGGCAGATCCCTGCCTGATCTTGCGATCAACCGGCGCGCCGAACGTCCGCTCGAAAAGCTGGAGCATTACCTGGTCGAATCCGGCCTGCGCAAGCTGATTCTTGCCGAAAGCGCCGGACGTCGGGAGACCCTGGTACAGATGTTTACCGAGCACGGTTTGCTCGGCGATGGTGGAGCAAGTCTCGCGCAGATCGACGACTGGAGCACCTTTGCGTCGTCCACGCATGAGATCGCACTCGGGGTCGCTCCTTTGCACGACGGCTTCGAATTGCCCCAGGCCGGCTATGCGCTGATCACCGAGGCGGAGCTGTTCGCCGGAATCGTGCGTCGCAGCGTTCGTGGCAGGCGCGAAACCCAGACCAACGTCGACGCAATCATCCGTGACCTGTCCGAGCTCAGGGTCGGCGATCCGGTGGTGCATGCGCAGCACGGCATTGGCCGCTACGAAGGTCTTCTGTCGCTGGATCTTGGCGACGGCGAGACCGAGTTTCTGCATCTGATCTACGCGAACGATGCCACCCTGTATGTGCCGGTCTCGCAGCTTCATGTCATCAGTCGTTATAGCGGCGCGAATCCGGATAACGCTCCGTTGCACCAGCTGGGTTCTGGGCAATGGGAGAAGGCTCGCCGCAAGGCTGCCCAGCAGGCGCGTGACGCAGCAGCCGAGCTGTTGAACCTGTATGCGCGCCGTGCTGCCCGCCAGGGACACAGCTTCAAGTTCGAGGCGCATGACTATCAGGCGTTTGCCGAAGGCTTTGGATTCGAGGAAACCCCCGACCAGCTGGCAGCGATTCACGCGGTCGTCCAGGACATGGTCGCCGGCAGACCGATGGACCGCCTGGTCTGCGGCGACGTCGGTTTCGGCAAGACCGAAGTTGCCCTGCGCGCGGCCTTCGTCGCCGTGGCTGACGGCAAGCAGGTCGCAGTCCTTGCCCCCACCACGCTGCTCGCTGAGCAGCACATGCAGACTTTTTCGGATCGCTTTGCAAACCTTCCCGTCCGACTGGCGGAGCTGTCGCGCTTTCGCACCAGCAAGGAAGTGCGCAACGCGATCGAAGGAATCAATGCCGGCAAGATCGACATTGTGATCGGCACGCACAAGCTGCTGTCCAGCGAGGTCAAGTTTTCCCGGCTAGGACTGGTGATCATCGATGAGGAGCATCGCTTCGGGGTTCGCCAGAAGGAAGCACTGAAGAATCTGCGCGCCGAGGTCGACGTTCTGACGCTGACCGCAACGCCGATTCCGCGTACGCTCGCGATGAGCCTGGAAGGGATCCGTGAATTTTCGGTGATCGCAACCGCTCCGCAGCGACGACTGGCGATCAAGACCTTCGTACGACGCGAGTCCGAAGGAACGATCCGCGAGGCACTGTTGCGCGAGCTCAAGCGCGGCGGACAGGCCTATTTCCTGCATAACGAAGTCGAGACGATCGAGAATCGGCGCCAGATGCTAGAAAAGCTGGTGCCGGAAGCAAGGATCGCAGTCGCCCACGGACAGATGCCGGAACGCGAGCTCGAACGTGTGATGCGCGAGTTCCATCAGCAGCGCTTCAATGTGTTGCTGTGCACGACGATCATTGAGACCGGAATCGATGTGCCGTCATCGAACACCATTGTCATCCATCGCGCGGACCGCTTCGGCCTTGCCCAGTTGCACCAGCTACGCGGCCGGGTCGGACGCTCGCACCACCAGGCCTACGCGTATCTGATGATCCCGGACGAGACCGCGATCACCAAGGATGCCACCAAGCGTCTGGAGGCGATCCAGATGATGGAGGAACTTGGCTCCGGCTTTTATCTTGCGATGCACGACCTTGAGATCCGTGGAGCCGGTGAGGTACTCGGCGACTCGCAATCCGGCGGCATGCAGGAAGTCGGCTTCACGCTGTACAACGAAATGCTCGAACAGGCGGTCAGCGCGCTGAAGGCCGGTCGCGAGCCTGACCTGAGTGCTCCGCTCGCAGCAACCACCGAGATCAACCTGCACCTGCCGGCGCTGCTGCCTTCCGACTATTGCTCTGACGTGCACGAGCGACTGACGCTTTACAAGCGCCTGGCCAATTGCAGCAGCCTCGAGGATCTCTCGGTGATGCAAGAGGAGCTGGTCGATCGCTTCGGTCGACTGCCGGATGCCGCCCGCGCCTTGCTCGAAACCCATCGACTGAGACTGCTGTCGCAACCGCTGGGCATCCAGAAGATCGATGCCTCCGACGAGGCAATCGCGATCCAGTTCATTCCCCACCCCCCGATCGAGCCCGAGAAAGTGATCAGCCTGATCCAGAGCAGACGGGATGCAAAACTGGCGGGCCAGGACCGCCTGCGTTTCACGCTGGTCACGCCGGATCTGCAAACTCGTGTGCAGCGTCTGCGCGAGATTCTGAAGGCGCTATCCTGACGGGATCGCACGCGATATCCGAGATGGAGTTCTCCAAATGAACAAGGATTGCCGGTGAGCCGGCTCGTGGTCCAGCATCCTGCGCTGACCGATACCGCGGTTCAGGCATTCGAAGCGGCAGTCGGACGCCCTGCGTCGGCGCGTCGCGCTGCGCTGGCTGCCTGGGACGATGTGACCCTGGCGTCGCGCGAAGTGACCCGCCTGGCGGAGCGTTTCGCGGTCGACGCCGAGATCGTCCCGGCGCGTGCCCAGCTGTCGGACTACCGTCTGATCGCATTCGACATGGACTCGACGCTGATCACGATCGAATGTGTCGATGAGATTGCCGACTATGCCGGACGCAAGGAACAGGTTGCCGCGATCACCGAAGCCGCGATGCGCGGTGAAATTGCCGACTACGACGAGAGCTTGCGGCGTCGTGTGGCGCTGCTCGCGGGTCTGCCGGAGTCGGTGCTACACCAGGTCTATGACGAGCGGCTCGCCTTGTCACCAGGCGCTGAGGCGCTGATTGCCGCCTGTCGCCAGGCAGGACTCAAGGGGCTTCTGGTCTCCGGGGGGTTTACGTTCTTCACCGAGCGGCTGCGCGAGCGGCTTGGCCTTGATTACGCGCGAGCCAATGTCCTCGAAGTGATCGATGGGAAGCTGACCGGGCGGGTGCTGGGTGAGATCGTGAATGCCGAGGTGAAACAGCGCACCGTCGAAGAAACTTGCGCGCGAATCGGGTGCACGCCATCCCAGGCGATCGTCGTCGGCGACGGTGCAAACGACCTGAAGATGATGTCGATTGCCGGTATTTCGGTGGCATACCGCGCCAAGCCCGTGGTCCGTTCTGAGACCACCCACGGCATCACGCATTGCGGGCTCGACGCAATCCTGGGTTTCTTCGCGCAACCCTGATCTGCCTGCGATGCCACTGAGTCCTGCGCTACGCAGTGCGCTTGCCGGTTTGTGCGCGCTGACCCTCGCCATGGGTGTCGGCCGCTTCGCCTACACACCGGTTCTGCCGTTGATGCAGACCGATCTTGCCTTGTCGATCGCGGTGGCGGGCTACATCGCGTCGGCGAACTTTGCCGGATATCTGGCGGGCGCCCTGATGGCGATTTGGGTTCCAGCGTCGCTGCGTCGCACGGCGTATGTCAGTGCAATCTTGATCAGTGTCGCCACAACCTTGCTGATGACGCTGCTCCATGCGCCTCTACTGATCGCGCTGGTTCGCCTGCTCTCGGGCATCGCTAGCGCATTCGTCCTGGTCCACGGGTCGGCCATCGTCCTGGACCGCCTAGCCCGCGAGCGACGAGCCGGTCTTTCAAGTCTTTTGTATGCCGGCGTGGGTACCGGCATCGCCCTGTCGGCATTGCTGGTCGCCCTGATGAGTCAGCTGCAAGCCGATAGCTTCACGCACTGGCTTGCTCTGGGCTTGGCCTGCGCCTTACTCGCCCCGGCTGCGCTCACGCTGCGTGACGAATCTGTGCCGTTGTCGACCCATACCCCAGGACAAGCGACGTCGCTGCCAGCGACTGCGCAAACGGCCGCAGCCAGCGACCTCAAATCTGATCGCGCTTTGCGCTGGCTGGTCCTGGCCTACGGCTGCCTCGGGTTTGGTTACGTGATCACCGCCACTTTCCTCGTGGTGATCATGCGGGGCAATCCGGATTGGCAGGCGTACGAGATGCTGGTCTGGCTACTTGTCGGACTGGCTGCAGCCCCCTCGAACCTGCTGTGGATGCGGATCGCCGCCCGAATGGGGCCGTGGCGCACGATGACCCTTGCCTATCTGCTGGAGGCCATCGGCGTGGCCGCCGTGGTGACGGGCAATTCCCTGTCGATGATTTTGCTTGGCGCGCTGCTGCTGGGCGGCACCTTCATGGGAATTACTGCACTCGGCTTGACGACCGCCCGGTCGTTGTCGCAGCGGGCAAGTGGGCCTGTGATCGCTCGAATGACCGCAGCTTTCGGTCTTGGACAGATCGTGGGCCCCGCCTTCGGCGGATGGCTTGCAGAGCAAAGTGGTGGCTTCGCCTGGCCGTCGGCCTTTGCTGCGCTGGCTCTGCTGGGAGCAGCCGCAATCGTCTGGTTCTGCGGTCGTCGCTTAGGCAGCCCGGCTTCAGCCAAGGCCGCCTGAGCGCTCACCCCCACATCACTCGATGATCGCGGAGACGTCGATCGGGCGCGTGATGTCAACGCCAGGCATCACCCAGTCGATGACCGCAGACAGCCCGTCGGCAGCCGCGGGTAGCAGGCCCGCTCCAGGATGACGCACCGTCGCGCTCGACAGCAGACCACGACGGCAAAGCAGTTCCTTGCGAACCGCGACACCAGGCTGCTGCTCAAACACCATCAGCGGTAAAAAATGGGCCCAGATCCGGCGGGCGCGCGCAACATCACCCGCCTGCTGAGCAGCCACCTGCGCCTGCAACACCTCGGGAAACGCAAAGCCGGTGTTGTAGCCGCTCGAACCCGCCTCCAGATCGAACTGTCCGTATAGCCCTCCAAGGCCGGTGAGCATAGGCACCGGTCGCTTGAACAAGCCACGCAATGTCGTGATTTTGGTTGGCGACGGCACGGCCTCGGCCTTCACACACGCGATGCCGGGATTCTCTTCCACGATACGTGCAATCAAAGGAGCCTGCATGTGCACGCTCGATGAGGCCGGATGGTCCTGCAGTACGACCGGCAATCGGCTAGCCGAGCAGACCCGTCCGAAGTACTCGGCCACGCGGGCGTCATTGGGAACCGGCTCAGCCGATGGGGTAAGCATGACTGCATCAGCGCCAAGCTCGGACGCCATTGCTGCCAGCTCGATGGTTGCGCTCGTTCCCGGATGCGAAATGCCAACGATGACCGGCGTGCGCCCAGCCAGAGTCTCGACGGTGCAGCGAATGATGCGTTCGCGGTCACGATCCGTCATCCGGTTCGCCTCTCCGAGAACGCCCAGCACCGTGACACCATCCACGTTCAGCGACGCCATGAATTCGAGCATCCGGCGCATTGCAACATCGTCGAAAGACTCGTCCGGCTTGAACGGCGTTGCGAGAATCGGGAATACCCCGGTGAAATTCATACCTGATTCCTCTTGTCTGGATCGGCTTGCTAGTTCTTGCCCTGCAACCCCGATTTCGGGCGCCGGGCAGCACGCGCCCGCAGCGGCGCACTCGCGTCCGGGCCTGGCTGAGCCGGCTGCATGACCCCTTCAAGGTCATGCTCATCGCTACCGGTGATCAGCACCTGGACAAAACCGCCAATCGGCAGCTTGCCTTCACCGCCGAAGCGCACGACACCGTCGATCTCGGGTGCGTCCATCGCCGTTCTTCCGACCGCGATCATGTCGCCATCGTCGTCTTGCTCGATGCCATCGACCAGAACACGCATCGTGCGGCCGACGAAGCGTTGCAGACGCTCGCGCGAGATTTCGGATTGCACATGCATGAAACGCTCGCGGCGCTCCTGCCTGAGCTCGTCCGGAACAGCGTCCGGCAAAGCGTTTGCCGAGGCGCCATCGACCGGCGAGTAAGCAAAGCAGCCCACGCGATCGAGCTGCGCCTCGCGCAGGAAGTCGAGCAAAAATTCAAACTCCTGCTCGGTTTCGCCCGGAAAGCCAGCAATGAAGGTGCTGCGCACTGTCAGGTCCGGGACCGCCTTGCGCCAAGCCTGTATCCGCTCGATATTCTTTTCTCCGGAGGCCGGGCGTTTCATCAGCTTCAAAATCCGCGGATGAGCATGCTGAAACGGGACATCCAGATAAGGCAGCACCCTGCCCTGCGCCATCAGTTCCAGGACCTCGTCAACATGTGGGTACGGATACACGTAGTGCAGGCGAACCCAGGCGTTGTGAGCAGCGGCGAGATCACCGAGCTCGCGAACCAGTTCCAACATTCGGGTGCGCACAGGTCGCCCATCGACAAAACCGGTACGGTAGCGCACGTCGACGCCGTAGGCCGAGGTGTCCTGAGACATGACCA
>JALRBB010000399.1 GCA_023257915.1 Quisquiliibacterium sp.
TTTTCTTTTTTGGTATCGGCTCTCTACCGGCAGGCCGCCTCGGAGATTTATGGGGACGCCGGCGGATGATGATCCTGTTCTTCCTGGGGATCGGACTGGCGTCCATTTTGGTGGGGATCACCAACAGCCCGCTGCAACTTGCGCTGGCGCTAGCTCTGCTGGGGTGTGCAGCATCGATTTATCACCCCGTTGGAATTCCCATGCTCGTTCAGGGCGCAACGCGTCCTGGATGGACGATCGGGGTCAATGGTTTGGCGGGTAACTTGGGGCTGGCCCTGGCAGCAGTGGTCACCGGCGTGTTCATCAAGTATCTGGGCTGGCGGATGGCTTTTGTGATTCCAGGGCTGATCAGCGTTCTCTGTGGTTTGGTGTTCGCCTGGTGCGCGCCTGAGGAGGCGGTGGCGCCAGCCAAGAAGAAAGCGAGCGCTGGTCGCCATGACGGCATTTCCATGGCGAGGCTGATGCTGGTCATGACCATCGCAGCCACCAGTGGCAGCATGCTGTTTAACTTTTCGACCAGCAGCAATTACGAACTGTTGAGCAGTAAGTTCGCAGAGATTTCCGCGGACCCGGCCCAGATCGGTTTTTTCCTGGGACTGGTGTACGTCCTGGCTTCCTTGACACAATTGCTTATCGGCAACCTTCTGGACAAGGTGGCTTTAAAAACGCTTTACAGGTTTGTCATCGTGGCTCAGGTGGTCGCACTTTTGCTGGCGAGCCAAGCCGATGGATGGCCGTTTTATCTTGCCCAGTTGCTGTTTATGGCTGCCATCTTTGGTGCCATCCCGTTCACCGACGCGATGATTGTTCGCTACGTTGATGATGCGATGCGTTCGCGCGTCTCGGGAATGCGCTTGGCAGTTGCCTTTGGGGCCAGTTCGCTCGCGGTCTGGCTGATCGGACCAATCGTTAAGTCGGCCGGTTTTGCGACTCTGATCTGGGTGATGGTGGCAACGTCGTGCGTGACCTTCCTGGTCGTCAATTTGCTGCCAAGTTCCGCGTCCAGTTCAAACGAAGCGTGAACCTGAGCGTGCGATCAGAAGTTACAGAGTCGCCACAACTAGGTTCGAAATCCTTAGACAATTGCATTAGCAGGCGATTGTCGGCGCTCTCGCGGCGCAGGAAAACTAGACAGGACCAAGACTTCTGTCGGATAAACGTACCCGTTTACGCTGCACTCGCCGCGTCACTACAGGGTCGGAAATATGCCACTTGTTCACCTGATCTACGTCAGCACCGCAAGCGAAAATCTGTCCGACGACGCTCTTGACGAGATTCTCAGCGCTGCGGTGCGCAACAACAAGCCGCGTCATATCACCGGGATGCTGCTGTACGCGGGTGGCGACTTCATGCAAGTGTTGGAAGGGGATGAGAGCCAGGTCGACGAAATTTTCTCGCGCATTGAAAATGATCCGCGTCACTCCCAGGTCATGGTCATCACGAAGGAACTGGTTGCCAAGCGGGACTTCAGCGACTGGAGCATGAGATTTCGTCGCCTCGTCGAGCATGACGAAAAAGACCATCCCGGCTGGGCGCCGTATTTTTCCAGTGGGTTCGATGCGCAGACCATGGAGGCCGAGCCAGGGGTTGCGCTGACGATGCTGAAGCTGTTCGCGCAAACTCAAGAATCGTAAGGATTCGGCGCAGCGGGGCTGCGATCCCTGGCACGTCGATCGGCTGGCGAGTCTTCGACAATCGGCGCGAGCACGCTCAGTCCGTTAGCGTCGTTTGATACAGCCGCCGATTGGAATGGTGCTTTTAGAATGCTGCCTGCAAACCACCCATGGTGCTCCGCCTGGACGGCAAGGCTGGCTCTGATATCTCCCAGGGCATCAGCTTCGGGCTCAGGTGGTCGATGAAGCATCGAAACGCATCCCTGGCCGCGTCGGTCGCTTCGCGAATCTGTTGCGACGTCACTAGTTCATCATCAAGTTGCTGACGCATATCGGCCCAGTTGGGCAGGCAGGCCTGTTGCCCGGTTCTGAGGTAGTTCATGCAGGCGGCAGACAAGGCGCCGAGTCTGGGCTCGACCGAGCGGGATATCACCCGCGCGCCCAGCGAGCTGCCGGCAATGACATAAATGATGCCAGCTGCTCTTGCGCGCGAATTGACCAAGCCAATGGGTGCAGAGGTCTTTCTGGGTTTTTGTGGCACCGGAGGCTCGTCTAGGCCAACCAGGTCGGCCCGCAGCGAAGTTGCGCGCTTGTAGACCATTGGCGATAGCCATGCGGGACAGGGTTGGGTGACAAGGCGGAATGCATCAAGCAGTGCCTCGAGTCGCTCGTGGCAGACCAGCAAGCGACGCAGCACGGCAGCGTAGATTTGCGGCGTGAGGCGCTCGTCCAGCAAGCACATCATGACCGACTGGGTGTCGAGTGTGCGATGCAGGTCCGATGTCTCAGACCGCAGAATGCTGCAAGCCGAAGGTGTCAGTTGCATAATGTCTCGATCCTCTGGATGGTGGACGGCAGATCGGTCGCCGGCACCGGCCGGCTGTACAAAAAGCCCTGCGCAAGATCGCAGCCATTATCGACAAGCCAGCTGCGTTGGCTATGCGTTTCGACGCCTTCGGCGACTGTCTGAATCTTCAAGCCGCGAGACAGTCCGAGCACGCCGTTGGTGATCACCTGAGCCTGCGGGTCGGCGTGCAACTCGGAGATGAATGAGCGATCGATCTTCAGCGAGTCGAGCGGTAACTGGTGCAGGTAGGACAGAGAGGAATAACCGGTGCCGAAATCGTCGAGGGTGACCTTGACGCCCATCGATGACAGCTTTCGGATCGTCTTGATCGCCATCTCGGTGTCTTCCATCAGCACCGTTTCGGTCAGCTCGACCTCGAAGGTGTCGGGATTCAGTTTGTGCATCTGCAGTGCCTT
>JALRBB010000423.1 GCA_023257915.1 Quisquiliibacterium sp.
CTGCGCGCCGGCGGATCGGGCTGCCAGAGCCTCCCGATGATCACTAATTGCATCACAAAATTTTACTTGATGAAACAAAATATCAGGACTTTCCGGAGTTGACCATCCGAAAAACTTCTGAATAGAATGCGCAGCCAAATTCAGGTTTCATTAAATGAAACCATAACCAGCCTGCCTGCCGAGCGCGCCGGCGGGCCGCGAACAGCACGGAGGAGTCCATGATCGGAAACAAGCGCAGGTTCACGCTTTGCGTGGCGGCTATCGCGGCCGCATCGGTGTTCGGTTCCGCGTCTGCTCAGCAGAGCAGCGATCCGAAGACGTACAAGATCGGAGCGATCCTTGCGATGAGCGGGGGGGCGAGCTTCTACGGAACCGTGATGAGCCAGGGCATCAAGCAGGCGATCGACGAGATCAACGCCAAGGGTGGCGTCAACGGGATTCCGCTCGAGGCCGTCATCGAGGACCACAAGTCCGGCAATGCGCAGGAAGCGGTGTCGGCGATGAATCGGCTGATCACGATCAACAACGTGAAGATCGTGATGACCTCCTTCACCGCGCCCACGCAGGCGATTGCGCCAATCGCGGATCAGCATCGGATCCTGTTGCTGAACGGCGGCGGCGTGTCCAACAGTCTGGTGGGCGTGTCCAAGTACATCTTCCACAATCGCTCGCTGGCAGCCGACCTTGGTCTGAGCGCTGCGTCGTACCTGCATGCCAGTGGCGCCAAGAAAATCGCCGGTCTGCAGTGGAAGAACGACGCTGGCGACAGCATCGTCAATGCGGTGGGTCCGTACTGGAAGGACAAGGGTGGTACGGTTGCTGCGACCGAGGCGGTACCCCAGGGTGCAACCAACATGGATACCCAGATCGCCAAGATCCGCGCTTCGAATCCGGATGCGATCGGTCTTTGGATGTTCACCCCCGAAACTGGCCTGGCGATCAAGCGAATCCGCGAGTTCGGGATGAAGCAGCCGTTGATCGGCGTGGAGTTCACGCCGAACGATGCAAAGATTGCCGGCACGCATGCTGAGGGCTACATGTTCATCAACGACTACTTCGCGCCATCCGATGATCAGCCCTGGTCGAAGGCCTTTGCCGAAGGTTACGAGAAGCGCTACGGCAAGAAGCCGGACTTCTACGCAGCCAACTACTACGAGGGCGTGTATGTGATCGCCGAACTGCTCAAGCGTGGCAAGCAGATCGGCGGCGACTACATGGATGCCGAGGTGCTCAAAAAGGCGCTGTACAGCAATCCGAAGTTCGACAGCGTGTACGGCGGCCAGATGACCTACAAGCCCAACGGCGTTGCCCAAAAGCGCGTCGGCCTGTTCAAGGTGGTCAATGGCAAGAACGAGTTCCAGAAGTTTGTCGCAGTCCAATAAGGGCTGACCGGAACCGGGTGGAGCGGCCGTGGATCTTCTCGCGCAACTGTTTCTCAACGGGCTGGTCAACGGCAGCCACTATGCACTGCTCGCGCTCGGCTTTGGTTTGATTTTCGGCACCACCCGGGTCACGCATTTCGCGTTCGGCCCGGTCTATGCGCTGTCTGCCTATGGTTGCTGGTTCGCCGCCTCGGCGCTGGCCGCGCCGTTGTGGCTGGCGATGCTCGCTGGCGTGTTGACTGGCGCCGTGGCAGGGGTATTCGCCTACCTGGTGGTGTATCGCCCGTTTGAGCGCAAGGGCAGCACCTCGCTGGTGATCCTGATCGCCTCACTCGGGTTTTTCATCGTGCTCGAGAACTTGATCGGAATCGTGTTCGGCACCGACACCAAGGTAGTGCCCGCGCCGCCCTCCGGCATCTTTCTGTGGGGACCTTTGGTCGTCACTGGTGTGCAGTTGGTGCAGATTGCGGCGCTGATCTTAGTCGGCTGGGCGCTTGGGCTTTACCTGACGCGGACCCGAATAGGCAAGGCGGTGCTCGCGATGACCGACAACCCGGAGATGGCACGGGTCATCGGTATCGACACGCTAAGGGTGTCGCTGATCGCATTCGCGCTCGGCTCGGCGATCGCGGCGGTGCCTGCCGGCCTGATCCTGATCAAGGACGGCGCTACGCCGCACATGGGTTTTCTGGCGGTGTTCATGGCCTTCGTCGCGGTGGTGGTTGGTGGCGTCGGTTCGCTCAAGGGCGCGGTGATCGGCGGACTGGTTCTGGGGCTGATCGAGAGCACCGGAATGATCCGGATCCCGACCGAGTGGCAGAGCTCGGTCGCATTCGTCGTGCTGTTCATCGTGCTGCTGGTCCGCCCGCGCGGACTGTTCGGCGGCCGCTAGCCAAGACGGAGCGCGTCGAACATGGATTACCTCTTGCATGTGATGGTCATGGTCGCGCTGTACGCGATCCTGGCCAGTTCTTTCAACCTGCTGATCGGATATGCGGGGCTGTTTGCGCTGTCGCATGCGGCCTTTTTCGGGGTCGGTGCGTATGCGACTGCGATTCTGGCCGCCACTTACGGGCTGGCATTTCCGGTGCCGCTGCTGATCGGCGTCGTCGCGACTGCGGCGCTCGGTGTGGTCATCGCGCTGCCGGCCTTGCGCATTGGCGGCGACTACCTGGTCATCGTCACGCTGGCGCTTCAGATCATCGTGACCACGGTACTGCTGAACTGGACCGGAATGACCGGCGGCACCGATGGGATCCGCGCGATTCCGCGTGTCGAGTTGCTGGGCCTGAAGCTGGACACGCCGGGCAAGTTCCTGCCGCTGGCGGCAATCGTTGCGCTGGCCTGCTATGCGATCGCTTGGCGGCTGGGCGCCTCACCGTTCGGCCGCGCGCTAAAGGCGATGCGCGAGAACGAGGCCGCGGTGCAGGCCGTTGGCAAGAACGTGGTTGCGATGAAGCTTGCGGTGTTCGCGATTGCCGCAGCGCTCGCATCGGTCGCCGGCTCGTTGTATGCGCATTACTTCACATTCGTGTCAGCCGACAGCTTCACCGTCGAGCTGACGATCTACCTGCTGACGATGGTGATCATCGGCGGCACCGGTAATCTGGCCGGCTCGCTGGTCGGCGCGGTAGTGCTGGCGGTGCTGCCCGAGGCGCTGAAGTTCATCGACATGCCGTCGGACATCGCCGACAAGACTCGGTTGATGCTGTACGGCGTGCTGCTGATCGTGATGCTGCGTCTGCGTCCGCAAGGTCTGCTGCCTGAGTCGGCGTCCGCGCATCACTATGACGCGCCTGCTGAGCGCCCGCCTGTCGCCGCGCAGTTGCAGGGCGCCGCACTCGAGGGGGAGGGCTTGTCCAAACGCTTTGGCGGCATCGTCGCGGTGTCTGGCGTCGACATCCGGATCGAGAGCGGCAAGATCACCGGTCTGATCGGGCCGAACGGCGCGGGAAAAACCACCGCATTCAATCTGCTGACCGGGTTTCTGCAGCCCAACGACGGCCAGGTGCACTATCGTGGGCGATCGCTGCGCGGCCTGAAGCCGCATCAGATCGTGCGCGCCGGTGTTGCGCGTTCATTCCAGGACCTGAAGCTGTTCACCGGATTGACGGTGCTCGAGAACGTGCTGGTTGCGCTGCCGGACCAGCGCGGTGACAAGCTCACCTACGTGTACTTCGCGCCGTGGCTGGTGCGCGCCGAAGAGCGCGAGAACCTCGGGCGCGCGATGGCCATTCTCGAGTTTGTCGGGCTGGATGCGCGTGCCGCAGACCTGGCGGCGGATCTGTCGTATGCCGAGGAAAAACTGCTGGTGGTCGCTCGGCTTTTGGCCACGGGTGCCGAGGCCCTGCTGTTCGATGAGCCACTGTCAGGGCTCGCGCCGAATGCGTTGGCCAAGGTGATGCCAATCTTCAAGCGGCTCGCACAGTCTGGTCGCACGATTTGCATCATCGAACACAATCTGGACGTGATTCGCGAACTGTGCGACACGGTGGTGTTCCTGGACGAAGGCCGCAAGCTTGCACAGGGCACGCCGGAGCAGCTGATGAGCGACCCCGAACTGTCGGAGCGCTATTTCAAATGAGCATATCGCTGAGCGTCAAAGGACTGATCGCAGGCTACGGCAAGAAGCGTGTGGTCGACGGCATCGACCTGGAGGTGCCGGCCGGATCGATCACGCTGCTGCTCGGGCATAACGGCGCTGGCAAGACCACCTTCGTGCGTTCCTTGTTCGGCCTGATGCAGCCGGACGCGGGCACGGTGCTTCTTGGCGCGCAGGAGATCACCGGCCGTTCGCCGGCCCGCAACGTGGCCGACGGCTTCGCGTTCGTGCCGCAGGGGCATGGCGTATTTCGCACGCTGTCGGTCGAGGACAATCTGGAACTCGGCGGCTTTGCCGAGCATGACCGAAGCCAGTTGCCTTCGCGCCGCGAGCGGGTGTTCTCGATGTTTCCGATTCTGGCCGAGCGTCGCGCGCAACTGGCCGGCACGATGTCAGGCGGCCAGCAGCAGATGCTGGCGATCGGCATCGCGCTGATGCATGCGCCCCGGTTTCTGGTGCTCGACGAGCCGTCGATCGGTTTGGCACCAAATCTGGTCGACAAGGTCATGCAATCCGTTGCCGAGATCAACCGCACGATGGGCACGACCATCCTGATCGTCGAACAAAACGTCAAGGCGAGCCTGCCGATCGCGCACCATGCGGCGGTCTTCAAGACCGGGCGCAAAATTTACGACGGCGATCCGGCGCCGCTGTCGGACCATCAGAAACTGATGGAAATGTTCTGATTCGACGCGCCAGGAGAATCATGATGACTCGCAACAAGGTGCTCGTCGCCGGCGCGTCCGGTCTGGTCGGCTACGCGACGCTACGACATTTTCATGCGCTGCCCGGTTGGGATGCGGTCGGCGTATCGCGCAGGCGACCCCACGGTCTGGACGAGGTTGAACTGGTGTCGGTCGACCTGATGGATCGGGAGCGCTGCGTGCAGGTATTCGGCGCGATGCATGACGTGACGCACCTGGTCTACGCCGCACTGTACGAGAAGGACGATCTAGTCGCCGGTTGGCGCGACCCGGAGCAGATGCGCATCAACGATGCGATGTTACGTAACCTGTTCGACCCGCTGCAGGCGGCGGCACCGAACCTGCAGCAGGTGACTCTGCTGCAAGGCACGAAGGCTTACGGCGTGCATGTCGAAGCGGTGCCGGCACCGGCGCGTGAGCGCTGGCCCAGGCATCCGCACGAAAACTTCTACTGGCTGCAGGAAGACTACCTGCGCGCGCAGCAGCGCGGCCGCGACTGGGCGCTGACGATCCTGCGCCCGCAGGTGATCTTCGGCGAGTCTGTCGGCAGCGCGATGAATCCGATTCCGGCACTTGGCGTCTATGCGGCAATCCTGAAGGACGAGGGCAAGCCGCTGTCGTATCCGGGCGGGGCGCGGCGCATCGTGCAGGCGGTGGACGCCGACCTGCTGGCCCGGGTCTGCGGCTGGGCCGCTACCGATCCGGCCGCACGCAACGAGACCTTCAACGTCAACAATGGAGAGGCCTTCGAGTGGGCCACCGTCTGGCCAGCGATCGCCGATGCGTTTGGCATGCCGGTTGGCGAGCCGCAGCCGATGTCGCTGGCCGAACAGATGCCAACGCGCCAGGAGCAGTGGAGCCGCATCCATCGGCGCCATGCGCTGCAGTCACCCGAATCGCTGCGCGAGTTTGTCGGCTTGTCGTTCCAGTATGCGGACCGCAACTTCGCCTATGGTGACAAGCTGGCCGCGCTGCCAACGCTGGTGAGCACGGTCAAGCTGCGCAAGGCCGGCTTTGCCGACTGCGTCGACACCGAGGAAATGTTCGTGCGATTGATTCGTCGCTATCAGGATTTGCGCTGGCTGCCGCCGCGGGACTGACGCGGACCACGCACTCGGGCACTTGCCGGGGGCCTCGCCCCCGGGTTAGCGCTAGCATCAGCCCCGGTTGGGCTTCGGATCGTGCCTTATTGCGGTCGGCCGATTCCGGTAACAACGCCGGCCATCACCTTGGCGTCCGCTTCGACGAAGCGGGCAAATTCTGGCGCGTCCATATACTGGATCGGCGTGCCGGCCCTGCCGATGGTGCTGATCACCTTCTCGTCACGGGCGGCTTTTCCGGCCGCTTCGCGAAGCTTGGCGATGACCGGCGCCGGGGTGCCTGCCGGGACGAACAGTCCGGCCCACTGAGAAAACTGCACCTTGTAGCCAGCCTCGGTCAGGCTCGGCACATCGGGCAGAGGACCGAGCCGGCCCTGACCCCAGTGGGCGAGCGCGCGCAGCTTGCCGGCCTTCACATGCTGCACGATCGTCGCCGGGCCGGTGGCGAGCGCGTCGACCTGGCCGCCGAGCAGACCGACGACCGCCGGGCCTGCGCCGGTATACGGCACATGCACCATGAAGGTGCCGGAGTTCTGCTTGAGCATTTCGATCGGCACATGCATCGTGCCGTAGTTCCCCGAGGAGCCGAAGGTCAGCGTGCCCGGCTTGGACTTCGCATAGTCCATGAATTCCTTCAGCGTCTTCCACGGGCTGTCGGCACGGACCACCAGCACGGTCGGGTCGGCGGTGAAGCGCGCGATCGGGACCAGTTGTTCGAGCTGGTACATCGGATTGCGCTTCAGAACCTTGTCGGCCTCCGGGATGATGGTTACCGACGACAGCGCCAGCAGCACCGTGTAGCCGTCCGCCTTCGACTTGGCTGCATGGGCCATGCCGATGCCGCCGCCCGCGCCAGCCTTGTTCTCGACGACCACCGCCTGGCCAAGCGCCCGGCCGAGCGCCTCGGCAACCGGCCGGCCTACGGTGTCGGCAACGCCGCCCGGCGGAAACGGCACGATCATCGTCAACGGTTTCGAGGGATAGTCGGCCTGAGCGAAGGCCGGGGCGACGCAGGCGGCCAGCGAAAGGCCCGCGGCGACGGCAAGCAGGCCGCGGCGTTTGATGATTCGGTTCATGATCGTGTTCTCCTCCGGATGTCCTGGTCGTAGGCACCGCCGCGAATCTGTGTTTGTGAGAATCTCGGCAGGTTTTCTGATTGGCTTGCGATCATACGATGGCTGGGGCCGGTCGGTGCCCGATAAACCTACGGAATCATGATGAATTCACCGCAGCCGGCCCATCCGCGCACCGCGCCAGCATCGCCGCGTTATGAAGTTGCGATCGTCGGCGGCGGACCGGTTGGCATGATGCTGGCGATCGAACTTGGCCGTCGCGGCGTGCCCGCGGTGCTGTTCAACGACCGGCCCACCACCTCACCGTTTGCGCAGGCCAACGCGACCCAGGCGCGCACGA
>JALRBB010000440.1 GCA_023257915.1 Quisquiliibacterium sp.
GCCTTGTCATCGCGCAGACCGAGGCCGATGCGGCGCGCATCCGTCAGCTGGGTCGCGACGCGGTGCAGATCGCTGGCAACCTGAAGTTTGATGTGGTGCTGTCGCCGGAGTTGCTCGAGCGAGGTCGCCGCTGGCGCGAACGGGCCGGCGCGCGTCCGGTCTTGCTCGCGGCGAGTACTCGCGATGGTGAGGAGGCCCTGCTGCTGGATGCCTGGCTAGCGCAGCCCCGGATGACCGGAGTCGGGACGCCGCCCGCTCCCTTGCTGCTGATCGTACCGCGGCATCCGCAGCGTTTCGACGAGGTCGCACGCGAGATCGAGGCTCGCGGTCTGCGCCTTGCGCGGAGATCGGAGCTTGATGCGCAAACAGAATCGCTCGCGCAGGCCGAGGTGTTGCTTGGCGATTCGATGGGTGAGATGCCGGCTTATTACGGCATGGCCGATGCGGCGATCATCGGCGGTTCGCTGCTGCCCTTTGGTGGCCAGAACCTGATCGAGGCCTGTGCTGCCGGGGTGCCGGTGGTGCTGGGGCCGCATACCTACAACTTTGCGGACGCCGCCGAGCAGTCGATCGAGGCCGGTGCGGCGATTCGGGTGTTGGATGCCGCACAGGCCATCCACGCAAGCCGCGCGTTGCTGGCGGATGCATCCCGGTGCGCGCAGATGTCCGGCCGTGCAGCCGACTTTGCCCGCGCGCATCAGGGGGCAACGCAACGCACGCTGGTTTTGCTCGCGCCCTTGCTTAAGGATTGACGCTGCGCGCCGCGCAGCGATGCCCAGACCCTTTTGCTCAGCGCCCCTGCGCCGGTTGCATCAAGGCCGAGGCCTTCGCCAGATCTTCTTCGCCCAGCTCGCCCACCGAGGCCTTGAGCCGCAACCCATTGAGCAGCACGTCGTAGCGCGCCTTCGACAGATCCCGGCGGGTGGTGAACAGCTGCTGTTGCGCATTGAGCACATCGATATTGATGCGCACCCCGACCTGGTAGCCGAGCAGGTTCGAGTCGAGCGCCAGCTGGCTGGACTTCTCGGCGGCTCTCAGCGCGCCGACCTGGGCCAAACCATTGCTGACACCCAGGAACAAGGATCTGGCCGCCTGGTCTGCCTGGCGACGGGCGTTTTCCAGATCTGACTGGCTCTTGGTCTGCAGGGCGACCGCTTCGCGGACCCGCGCATCGATCGCGCCGCCAGCGAAGACCGGCATCGAGAACTGTAGGCCAACCGACGCGACATTGACGTTGACGCCGATGAACTGCGCGGTGGAACTGCGCACATGGCCGACGTTGCCAACCAGATCGAGCGTCGGGCGATGTCCGTAGCGCTGCTTGTCGATTTCGCGGCGGGCGATCTCAGCGGCCAGCGTGGCCTGCTGCACTGTCAGGTTGTTCTTACGGGCAGCGTCGGTCCACTCGCTTTCCATATTCGAGCCTGGCCGGTCGAGGACCGCATCGGCCCGCAGCATGTTCAGCGCGGGCACCGGCCT
Organism: Quisquiliibacterium sp.; assembly: GCA_023257915.1. GTDB lineage: Bacteria > Pseudomonadota > Gammaproteobacteria > Burkholderiales > Burkholderiaceae_E > Quisquiliibacterium. The sequence goes on from JALRBB010000440.1 coordinate 1,480, forward strand.
GCCGATCAATAGCGCCAGGGCTGCGCGCTTGGTATCGCTATCGTTCTTGGCGACCACCTCTTGCGCGAGTGCCAGATCGTATCGGGCCTGCGCCTCTTGCTGGTCGGTGATGGTGGCGGTGCCGACCTCGAAGTTGCGCTTGGCCGAGGCCAGTTGCTCGGAGATCGCACGCTTTTGCGCGCCGATGGTCGCCAGGCTGTCTTGCGCGGTCAGCACATCGAAGTAGGCTTGCGCGACCCGCACCATCAGGTCCTGCTGGGCGGCCTGCAGCTGGGTTTCGGCGATCGACACCTGGACCTTGCTCTGCTCCCAGGTCTCGACGTTTTGCAGCCGGTATAACGGGTAGGACAGTTGCAACGAGTAGTTTTGCGACGTGAATTCACGGGTTCGCGCAACATTGCTGTCGCTGAGCTGCCGATTGACGCTCGACACCGCATTGACGCCGGGTAAAAGACCGGCACGGGTTTGCGCGACTTTTTCGCGAACCGCCTCGAGCTGTGCACGCGCGCTGGCGACAACCGCGTCATTGGCCAGCGCGTCCCGATACGCCTGCGACAGGTCCATCGCGAAGGCCGGTGCGTGAAGGCCGGCCACCGCGGCGGCGATCAGGGCCAGGCGAACTTGGGGTCGAATTGCCATCGGAACGTCCTCAGTAAGTCGGGCAGGCCGGATCGACATCGCACGACCATGCGTGGATGCCGCCAGCTAGATTGAAGACCTGCGCAAAGCCTTCGCGTTCGAGAAAGTACGCGACTTGCATGCTGCGCGCGCCATGATGACAGATGCACACCAGAGGACGCTCGCGGTCGAGTTCCTGATAACGCGCCAGGATTGCGCGCATCGGAATGTCGAGACTGCCGGGAATCTTGGCGATCGCCACTTCCCAGGGCTCGCGCACGTCGAGTAACTGAGGCTGCGGCTCGCCTGGCTGGGCGAGCCACTGGGCGAGTTCGCTGGCCTGCAACTGTTTCATCGGATGACTTGACTGCCCGCCTTGCGGCCGGCGTTGGAGTGGGTTCTTGGCGCGTGCCGCGGCTTAGAAACGGAAGCGGTCCTTGACGGGGAACCCCGACAGCGGTTTGGTCAGCGTCTCGAACAGATTCTCGGCGGCGAAGCTGCTGTCGGCGGTGCGGGTGATCAGTTGTGCCTCCATCACCGGCGCACTGCCAACGATGGCCAGCAGCCGACCGCCGACCGAGAGCCGCTGCAAAAACGCATCCGGCACGAACGAGACCGCGCCAGAGAGCAGGATCACGTCGAAATGGCCGCCAGTGCCCAGCTGCGAGCCGTCACGCTGCTCAACGACCACATTGCGCACACCGGCCTTGTCCAGATTGGCGCGACTGAAGGTAGCCAGCCCTGGATGAATCTCTCGGGTGGTGACATGCCGGGCGCGATGCGCGAGCAGCGCAGCCATGAAGCCCGAACCGGTGCCCACCTCCAGCACATGCTCATGCTTGCGCACTGCGAGCGCTTGCAGCAGCCGGGCCTCGACCCGGGGCGCGAACATCGCTTCGCCGGTGTGCTT
>JALRBB010000454.1 GCA_023257915.1 Quisquiliibacterium sp.
CGGCTTGCGGCATCAGCTCGAGCAGTGTCAGATGCAGCCACTGCAAGCCTCCGAGTAAGGTCAAGCCGACCACGACCACCGCGCCGATCATCATGTCAACGATCCCGAGCCTGGTGCGCGCGATCGTGTAGTCGGCAGCGCGCTGGTGGGCGAACAGCGTGATGCGCTCGGCGAAGGCAGCGGGAACCTGAGCGCGATGGAGCGCCACATGCCGCACCTGACGGGCCGCGAGCCAGAGCTTCAGAGCCAGCGTGGTGAGCAGCGCGGCGGCGAACAGGGCACTAAAGGCGATTGGGGTCACTCTGGGCGGGCTTGTCGCAAAGGGCGTGGTTCAAACAGGGCGCCTCGATCCGACGGCCGGATGCCGGCGGCAGCGCAGCGCGGAATCCGGCTATGACAGAATCCAGGCTGGAGAAAAATTATGTCACATGGTTCGAGTTCTTCTGCGACTGCGAGTGGCGCGCTGACCGCAGCGCCCAATGAAACCTGGCTGATCTGGATCGACATGGAGATGACCGGATTGAATCCGGCCACCGACCGGATCATCGAGATTGCCGCGGTCGTCACCGACGGCGATCTGAATCTGGTCGCACAAGGTCCGGCAATTGCCATTCATCAACCCGATTCAGTGCTGGCCGGCATGGACCAGTGGAACACATCCACGCATGGTCGCTCCGGTCTGACCGAACGGGTTCGCGCTTCCAGCGTCACCGAAGCCCAGGCCGAATCGGTGATGATCGATTTTCTGCGCACCCTCGTGCCGGCCGGCAAGTCGCCGATGTGCGGCAATTCGATCTGTCAGGACCGCCGTTTCATGGCCCGCTACATGCCTCGCCTGGAGGCCTGGTTTCACTATCGCAATCTGGACGTCAGCACGCTCAAGGAATTGTGCAAGCGCTGGCAGCCTCAGGTGGCACGCGGGTTCGCCAAGCGAAGCGCGCATACCGCGCTGGCGGACATCATCGAGTCGATCGACGAACTGCGCTACTACCGCGAGCATTTCATCGTGCAGCCGGCGGGCGCTCCGACGCGCTGAGCGACTGCGCCGCGAAACTCGCCTGCAGCGGCGGCCCACGCCGCGTACGCCCGCATCGCCGCCTCATTGGCCGGGGGGTGCAGCGTTTGCTCCGGCCTGTCGTTCGTCGCGCCAGATCCGAAGCAGCAGCCAGGCCAGTCCGAGGGTCGCGATGATCAGGCTGACAAATCCGGCGATCCAAAAGCCGATTGCGCCGTCCCCGGCGGTGCCGAACAGCGCCAGCCGGGCGTTGGCCGGGAGCATGAAGGTCAGCGCATAGCCGCCTCCGATCCCGACACCCCACATCGACACCAGGTATACCGCCATCGGCGCGCTGGCGACCTTGTAGGCCCTCAGGATGAAGCCGAACTGGGTCTGCATGCTGTCGAACAGGTGGAACAACGCGACTGCCGCAATCAACGGCAACGCGGCTTGCACCACGGAAAGGTCGTTCGAGTAGGCCGCGGCAATCTGGCGACTGCCGAGCAAAAGCATCGCCGCGGTGCAAAGCGCCGCCAGCAGCGCCATGCGCAGACCGTTTTGCGCGAAGCGTCGTGCCCGCACCCGGTCCTGCGCGCCGATCGACTGCGCGACCAGGGTGCTGGTCGCATGGGCGATGCCGATACCGACCATGTAGCACAGGCCGGCCAGATTGGCGGCGACCTGATGGCTGGCGGCAGCGGTCGAGCCAAGGCGCGCGACAAACAGCGCCATGAACGTGAATGAACTGACCTCGACCAGATAGGCCGCACCGATCGGCAGCCCCAGCATCAGCAGCTCGCGCATCGGTGTCCAGCGGGGAAGGCTGAAACCGCGCAATTCAAACTTCGCGTAGCCGCTGTCCAGGCGAATCCAGGCGAGCGCCAGCAGTGCCGTGGTCCAGGACAGCACCGCGGTTGCCACGCCGCATCCGGCTCCTCCCATCGCCGTCAGTCCGATCGCATCCCAGCCATGCATGAACAGCGCATTCAACGGGATCTTGAAGACGAGCGCGGCCAGGTTGACGACCATCACGACCCGGGGACGTGAGATCGCCACATTCATCGAATTGAAGGCACGAAATAGCAGCGCGGCGGGCAGCCCGGCGGCCGTGGCCCAGAGATAGGTGCGAGCCAGGTCCGCCACTTCGGGCCGCGGTGCGCTGAACGCCAGAAAGGGCTCGTTGTAGATGAGCACCAGGCATCCGGGTACTGCCAGCGCCAGCGCGACCCAGAGCGACTGGCGAAACATTTCGCCAATCTGGCCAAACCTGCCGGCGCCATAGTGCTGGCCGACGATCGGCGACAGGCCCAACAGCGTCCCCATCAGACCGATGTAGATCGTGACGTAGATGCTTGCACCGAGGCCGATCGCCGCCAGATCGATCGCCGACAGGCGGCCGGCCATCACGGTGTCGATCACTCCGTTGGCCATCACCGCCAGCTGGGCGATGAAGACCGGCCAGGCCAGGCGCAGGATCTCCCGACGCATGCCGTTGATCATCGCATCGATCTCGTCGCGCCCGGACGCCGGCGGGTTGCATCGCGGACAGGATTCATCATCGTTTCGTGGTGCGCCTGAGCAGCCGCAGGCGCTCATCATCGTCACGCGGCCGGCTTCCGTCCCAGATCAGCTTCCAGCCCGGCTCGCCCGCCGCCTTGGTGCGTGCCAGCGGGCCGGTGTCCTGGCGCAGCATCCAGTCGCATTGGCGACCCGCTTCGCCGAAGCGCAAATGGGCGAAGTAGTACAGCGTGGCACGCTGGGCACGCCCCAGGTCCGGCGCTTCGATGCAGTCGTAACGCTCCGGCAATTTCGTCGCGACGGCGACCGCGATTTGCCGATAGGTGCTGCGGGCATTGAAGGCAGGTAGCCAGAGGGTCATCAGCAAAAACCAGGCGAGCACCAGGCCGCTGCTGGACAGCACGACCGCACGCCAGATCATCGGCGGTTGGCGCGATACCCTCCAGCGCACCAGCAACACCCACGCCACCGTGGCGGCCAAGCCAAGCGCCAGGTCGAACATGATCGGACCGGGATCAAAGCCCGGCGCGATCCGCTCGGCGCTGCGCGCCATCTTCGGTGGAAATCCGGTCAGCAGCGCACCCCAGTAAGCCCACACCGCAAAACCGATGACGCTGAAGGTCATCACCGAAAACCAGTCGATCAGAGAGATCAGGCTGCGTGCCAGCGTCGGAAGCCCAACTGCCGCCAGCATCGCCAGCGGCCACGACAGCGACAACAGATCCTTTTCGCGCGATTCGATTGTCAACAGCGCGGCGATGCCCGCGGTGGCCAGGCTCAGCAGCGGCAGCGCGACCGCCGGCTCGCCAAGGCGTCCGCGCCAGCGCAGCACCGCCCAGATCGCCATCGGCCACGCCGGCCAGAAATACCACGGTAGTGTGCGGGCCAGGTACAGCAGCCCGTCCTTGCCGATTCCGGACAGTTGAGCCGCATTCCACGCCAGCCAGGCCGTCAGATGGGCTTGCGCCGCAGGACCGGCATTCGCAAGCGCGATCGGCCATGCGGTGCCGGTACACAGCGCGACCAACACGCTGGTGGTGATCCAGCGGGTTGCGACCAGCCGGTAGGGCGCCGACACCAGCGGCAGCAGGCTCACGCAGACAAGCATCATGCCGGCTGGCAGCAGGCCACGGGTGGCGACGCTTGCCCCGATCATCAGGCCGGCGATCAGTCCACCGACCAGGGGTCTGCGCAGCGCAATCGCCACTCCGTACAGGAACAAGGCGTAGAGCATCAGTTGCGCCGCCTGCGTGGTGGTCTCATGCAGTCGTGCGATGACGCCGAGCGTCGCCATCAGGATCAGCAGCGCGCAATCAGCGATCGCCCGTCCGAAGTCAATCCGGCTCGCGGCCGCGCCAAACGGATCGCTGGGCATCAGCCCGGGGCGCTTGAGCAACTCGTAGGTTGCGTACCAGAAGCCGACCAGCAGCAGCACAATGCCGCTCGCGGCGGCAACACGGGTCGCCGCATGCTCCGAGACGACCGGAAGCAGTCGTGCGAGCAGCGCAGCGAACCAGAATGGGAACGGACCTTCCTCTGGAACCGCGACGCCGGCGATATTGGGAACGAGCCAGTCCTGAGCGGTGCCGCGCGCCATCGTCAGCGCGACCCCGAACCCGGCAGCGTCATCGTGACGCCAGGGATCCCGGCCGACGAAGCCGGGGATCACGTACAGCAGGGTCAGCAGCAGCACACCCCAGCGGGGTAGCTTGCCAGCTTGCGCTTCGGTGACCAGGAATGGGCGCATTGGTCGGTCGTTAAAACAAAAGAGGCAGCTTGCGCTGCCCCTTTATGTAGTCTGCACCAGGGTGGGAATGATTGGGGAGGGGCTGACCGTGATTGGTCGACGCAATCCCCAAAATGCCACCAGTCTCGCTATGCCGCAACCCGGGTTGCGGCACTCGACGCTCAGTCGCTCTTGCTGGAGCGCGCGAATTTCTGGCGGAACTTCTCGACGCGACCAGTTTCGACGAGGCGTTGCTGGGCACCGGTGTAAAACGGATGCGACTCCGAGGACACGTCCAGCTTGAACAGCGGATACTCCTTGCCGTCCTCCATCTTGATCGTCTCGCGCGTGTTCAGCGTCGAGCGGGTGATGAACTTGAATCCGTTGGAAACGTCGTGAAACACGACTTCCCGGTAATTGGGGTGAATGCCTTCTTTCATTGCTCGGAATCCTTATGGCTGCGACCGCCCGCCGCGGATGTGCGGGCGAATTCGGGCGAGCTCTCCATTATATGCTGAATTAGTGCTGGCTCGCAACGCAGGCGCGGCGCTCAGGCGCCCCGTTTCATCATTTCGAAGAATTCCTGGTTGCTCTTGGTCTGGCGCATCTTGTCCAGCAGGAACTCCATTGCGGCAATCTCGTCCATGTCGTGCAGCAGCTTGCGCAGGATCCAGATCTTTTGCAGCACGTCGGGCTTGATCAGCAACTCTTCGCGACGGGTGCCGGACCGGGAGATGTTGATTGCCGGGTAAACCCGCTTTTCCATCATGCGACGGTCCAGGTGCAACTCCATGTTGCCGGTGCCCTTGAACTCTTCGTAGATCACCTCGTCCATGCGACTGCCAGTGTCAATCAGCGCAGTGGCGATGATGGTCAGCGAGCCGCCTTCCTCGATGTTGCGCGCGGCACCGAAGAAACGCTTCGGCTTCTGCAGGGCGTTGGCGTCGACACCGCCGGTCAGCACTTTGCCGGAAGCAGGCTGCA
>JALRBB010000461.1 GCA_023257915.1 Quisquiliibacterium sp.
CGGCACCGACGGCATCTACCTGACCCTGACGCCGGTGATCGGCGCATGGCTGGACCTGGGCGATTCGCTCACGCATTACTGGTTCACACTGGCTTGCCTCGGCGCAACACTGGCCTTGCTGGCCAGGCTGTTGCAGTCGCGCTTCGGGCGCGCGCTGGCGGGCATCCGGGTCAATGAGCAGCGGATGCGGGCAACCGGGTTTTCCACGTATCCGTACAAGCTCGCCGCGTTCACGCTGTCGGGCGCGATCGCCGGCGTGGCCGGGTTTCTGTTCGCAGTGCAGGATGGTTACGTGAACCCGGAGCTGTTCAGCTGGCATTTGTCCGGTTCGCTGCTGATCATGATCATCCTGGGCGGGATCGGACATCTGCGCGGCGCATTGATCGGCGCCTTCGCGTTCGCGCTGCTGCAGGAGCTGTTCCAGTCCGAGGCAGTGTTCGGTTACTACGCAAAGCACTGGCATCTTGGACTTGGGCTGACGATCATTGCAAGTGTTGCGCTGCTGCCCCGGGGCCTGGTCGGCTTGCCGCAGCTGCTGCGCGACCGATTGTTCGGTCGTTCGATCAACGCATTGCGGGAGCAGACCCATGGCGGGCGCTGAAGTGCTGTTGCGCGCGCGCGAGATCAGCCGCCACTGGGGCGGGCTGGTCGCGGTCGACAAGGTCTCGATTGCACTGCAGCGCGGCAGCGTGCATGCGGTGATCGGTACCAACGGCGCCGGCAAATCCACGTTGATCAATATTCTTTCGGGTGAGATCCCGGCCTCTGGTGGGCGGGTCGAGCTGCTTGGGCAGGATGTGACCGGGTGGACACAGCCGCGGCGCGCGCGCGCCGGGCTTGGGCGCAGCTATCAGCGCAACACGATTTATCCGACTTTTACGGTGCTGGAGAACTGCCGCCTCGCGGCGCAGGCGCATGTCCAAAAGCCCTGGGCGATCCTCTCGCCGGCGCGCGATTGCGCGGTCAGCTCGGCGGCGGCGCGCGCAGCCGCGGCGCGCGCCGGACTCGACGGACTGCTCGAGCGCGAGGCCGGTCTGCTATCGCACGGGCAAAAGCGTCAGCTCGAGATCGCAATGTGTCTGGCCACCGAACCTCAGGTGCTGCTTCTCGATGAGCCGCTGGCTGGCATGGGCGCCGAGGAAACCGATCGCATGCTTGCGCTGCTGGCCGAACTGCGCGA
>JALRBB010000512.1 GCA_023257915.1 Quisquiliibacterium sp.
CTGGCAAAGCTTTGAAAGATGCATTAAACTAGCGGTTTTTCCGACGTGGTGACAAACGTCGGGCTTGGCTGGCCAAGGCGAAACGGGCAGTAGCGAGTTTCAGCGGGTGCTTAGCTCAGCTGGGAGAGCATCGCCCTTACAAGGCGAGGGTCGGCGGTTCGAGCCCGTCAGCACCCACCAGGAATCGCGGAGTGGTAGTTCAGTCGGTTAGAATACCGGCCTGTCACGCCGGGGGTCGCGGGTTCGAGTCCCGTCCACTCCGCCAGTACCCGAGGGGCGAACGAAAGTTCGCCCCTTTTGCCATCTGTTGCCGCCAAGTCATCTGCTGACGCAGGACGCTCATCAAATGTTCGATTCGATTCGCAAGCACCAGCGCGTTCTGCAGTTTTTACTGCTGATCCTCATTTTCCCGGCATTCGTGTTTTTCGGTGTTTCGGGCTACGACCGTTTTCTCTCGGATGGTGACTCGGTCGCCACGGTCAATGGCACCAAGATCAGTCGTCAGCAGTTTGATCAGGCAATGCGCGATCAACTCGATCGGATGCGTGAAACTCTGGGCGGACAGATCGATCCGTCCTTGCTCGATACGCCGCAGGCGCGCGCCGAAGTGCTCAACGGTCTGATCGCTCAGCAGCTTTTGCTGGATGCAGCGATTGAATATCGGATCAACGTCACTGACACTCAGTTGCGTGAAACGATCTTGGAGATTCCGGGACTGCGCAAGGCCGACGGCAGCTTCGACATGGAGCGTTATCGCACGCTCCTATCGGCTCAGGGATTGAGTGAAGCGGGTTTCGAAAGCCGATTGCGGCGCGATCTTGCAACACAGGCGCTCACGGAAGCCGCCTCGCAGTCGGCGATTGTGCCGCGTGTTCTTCTCGATCGTCTGATTGCCCTGCAGGAGCAAGTGCGCGAGGTGCGTGAACAGTTGTTCAGCCCGAAAGAACAGGTTGGCAAGCTCAATCCGGACGACGCGCAAATGCGCAAGTACTATGACGACAATGCCGCAAGGTTCGAGACGCCTGAGAGTGCGCGTATCGAGTATCTGGTTCTTGGGGTGAAGGAACTCGAGGCCGGGGTCGTGTTGTCCGCCGATGATGTGCGCACCTATTATGAGCAGAACAAAAGCCGCTACACGACGCCCGAGGAACGGCGCGCCAGTCATATTCTGATCAACCTGGATCCTTCGGCCAGCGCCGAGGACAAAGCCTCAGCTCGCAAGAAAGCAGACGAGCTGCTGTCGCAGTTGCGTGGCGGAGCCGATTTCGCAGCACTAGCCAGGGCGAATTCACAAGACCCGGGTTCTGCGATCAAGGGCGGCGATCTGGGGTTTTTTCAGCGCGACACCATGGTGAAACCCTTTGCCGATGCGGCCTTTGCACTGAAGGAAGGTGCGTTGAGCGAGGTCGTCGAAAGTGACTTTGGTCTGCACCTGATCAAGCTGACCGGGATCAAACCGGGTGCAATCAAACCCTTCGAAGAGGTTCGTACCAACATCGAGTCCGAGTTGCGCAAGCAGCAGGCGGGCAAGAAGTTTGCTGAGAGCGCCGAGGCTTTTACGAACACCGTTTACGAGCAGTCCGACAGTCTGAAGCCTGCGGCGGAGCGCTTCGGCTTGAAGATCGAGACCACGGATCTTCCCAGAAGCGGAGCCGGACTGGGCCCTGACTCGCCGCTCGCGAACCGCAAGCTCATTGATGCGCTCTTCTCGCAGGACTCGATCGCCAACCGACGCAACACCGATGCAGTTGAGATTGGCAGCAACACTTTGATTGCTGCGCGGATTGTCGAACATCGTCCTGCCCGGCGTAAGGCGTTCGAGCAGGTCGCCGACGAGGTTCGCGAGCAAATCATCGCCGCCGAGAGTCAAAAGCTTGCCGCTGCCGCTGGCGTAGCTCGGCTTGCCGAGTTGCGGCAGAACGCCTCAGAGGCCGGGTTTTCGCCGCCTCAAAAAGTCTCGCGAGTGGCTCCAGGGAAATTACCTGCTGTGGCGCTTGAGGCGGTCTTCAAGGCGTCTGTGGACAAGCTGCCGGTTTTCGTCGGAGTCGAACTCGGAGCAGGCGGGTATGCGATCTATCGCATTGATTCCGTCACCGACCCGAAGCCCGAAGACATCGCGAAGCGCCGCGAGGCGTTTGGAACACAGGTTCAGAGCTTGTTTGGTCAGGAGCAGGCAGCGTCGGTGCTCGGTGGTTTGCGCACGAAGGCCAAGATCACGACGCGACTGCAAAGCGTGCAGCCCGAGCAGTCGCAGACGCAGTGAGTCGGCGGCCGCCTTGGCTCGCAGATAGTGGCTTGCTTTCTCGTGCGCTCGCGCCTGAGGCTTGCGTTGATACCGTTGCAAATTCCGGCGTGATGTAAGGCAACTGCGCCTGCTTTACCCCCGGCTCGCTTCAAGAACCGCACGCGCTGCATCAATAAGCGCCGAGTCCGACGTGTCCGTCAACGTGACGACGCGCGATTCCTCCACATGTCGGTAGTTGCGCGTCATCGAGCGGTCGTACGCCGGATCGTAATGCTGGTGGAGCAAGTCAAGCACAAAGCTCTCCCATTCGCCGGCCCGCGCCTTGGCGATCCAGTCCTCGACTTTGGCCTTGCCGTGATGATCGATGAGTGCTTCCAGCCGCTGGGCGAGATGCTCGGGGTTCTGGACGAAATGCCGGTATTCGCCAAGCAGCAATTCACAGCGCGCAGCGTCGCTCGCTTCGATTCTGATGCAGGGCGAGCGTCGCATCGCCTCGATCAGTTCCGCGGGAACCTGGCACTGTCCAACCTTGCGGCTCTCCGATTCGACGAACACTGGTCGTGTTGGATCAAATCCGCGTAGCGTGTCCCAGAGCATCGATTCGAAATGCTTCTGGCTGGGCTGAGGGTTGTCGGGCAAATGGCCGAGCACCGAGCCGCGATGCTTCGCCAGCTTTTCGAGGTCAAGCACCTGAGCCCCTAGCGTCGCAAGGCGCTCGAGAATCAGACTCTTGCCGCTGCCAGTGCGTCCCGCGATGACGATCAGGCGTAAACCGCCGGGCAGGGTGCGTAATGCGTCGAGCACATGCCGACGAAATGCCCGATAGCCGCCGTCCAGCAGAGCTGTGCGCCAGCCGACTCGCGCAAGGACGGTGGCCAGAGCACCGGAGCGGTTACCGCCACGCCAGCAATAGACCAGCAAACGCGCGTCGCGGGGAAGGTCTGCAAGCGGACCATCCAGCGCTTCGGCAATGTTGCGAGCAACGAGCGCGGCGCCGATGCGTTTCGCTTCAAACGCGCCGACCTGCTTGTACAAGGTTCCGACGCGGGCGCGCTG
>JALRBB010000517.1 GCA_023257915.1 Quisquiliibacterium sp.
ATCCGCAACAAAGCTAGATGTCGTAGGCGGCTCAGCCATGATTGTGAATGCTGGTATGATACACTTGAATGGAATACCAGCAGTTGCTATCCCACCTATGCCTGCTATACCGGCACCTAGAATAGGTACTAGCACACAAGAAGATCAACCGTACGAACAACCAGTGTTTAACAGCGATAATGCTAAAGAAGGTAAACCTTCTATACCACTACAAGGTAAACGCCCTGGCACTAAAAATAAAATTGATACAATTGTTCCAATATTAATCACAGCTGAACCATATGTTGGTCATGCTGGTAAACCACCAGATCCTGCGCAGGATGATCCAACAAAAGTTGGCGCAGATCCATCGTAGTTCGCGATGAAATCGACGGCGCCTTCATCGATTTCGTCGAGCAACAACGATGCGTATCGGGTCAGACGCGCCTCGGTGTAGCGCATCGCTGCAGCGCCATCGCCATCACGAGATCCGAAGTTGCCCTGCCCGTCGATCAGCGGATAGCGCAGCGAAAACGACTGCGCCATCCTGACCAGCGCATCATAAGCGGCGGTATCACCATGCGGATGATATTTACCGAGCACGTCGCCGACCACGCGGGCCGACTTGACGGGCTTGGCCGTCGGGCCAAGACCCATCTCGTTCATCGCATACAGGATGCGCCTTTGCACCGGCTTTTGACCGTCGCAGACATCGGGCAATGCCCGACCCTTGACCACCGAAACCGCATACTCCAGATAGGCGCGTTCGGCGTAGTCGGCCAGAGTCAGCGATTCATCTCCAGACGTCGGCCCCAGTTCAGAAAAAAGATCTCGTTCAGTCATCGCTCAACAGTCATCAGATGTCGACCTCAGCCTCGTTACCTCGCTCTTCGAGCCAGGCACGTCGCGACGCTGCCTCGCCCTTGCCCATTAGCATCGTGAAGCGCTGTTCGGTTGCACCGCGATCCAAGGCCCCAAGCGATACCGGCAACAGCCGGCGAGTGTCCGGGTTCATTGTGGTTTCCCAGAGCTGTTCGGCATTCATCTCGCCAAGGCCCTTGAAGCGCGAGATCGACCATGCGCCCTCCCGGATCCCATCCTTGCGCAGTTTCTCCTCGACATGATGCAGCTCCGCCTCATCGAGGCAGTAGAGCTTGCGCAACGGACGCTTACCCTGAGCCGGCACATCGACCCGGAACAGCGGCGGCCGGGCGATGCAGACATGACCGCGCTCGACCAGCTTGGGGAAATGGCGAAAGAACAGCGTCAGCAATAAGACCTGGATATGCGAGCCGTCGACATCTGCATCTGACAGGATTGCAATCTTTCCGTAGCGCAAGCCCGACAAGTCCGGCTCGTCGCCCGGACCATGGGGGTCAACCCCGATCGCCACCGCGATATCGTGAATCTCGTTGTTCGCAAACAGGCGGTCACGCTCGGCGTCCCAAGTGTTCAGGACCTTCCCGCGCAGCGGCAAGATCGCCTGAAACTCCTTGTCGCGCCCCATCTTGGCCGAGCCGCCCGCCGAGTCCCCCTCCACCAGGAACAACTCGTTGCGCGCGAGATCGGTGCTTTCACAGTCGGTGAGCTTGCCCGGCAGCACCGCCACACCAGAGCTTTTACGTTTTTCGACCTTCTGCGCCGCACGGCTGCGGGCCTGGGCCTGTCGAATCACCAGTTCGGCAAGCCGCTTACCCCAGTCGACATGCTGATTGAGCCACAGCTCCAGCTGGGGCCTGGACAAGGTCGAGACCAGACGCAGCGCATCGCGCGAGTTCAGCCGTTCCTTGATTTGCCCCTGAAATTGCGGATCGAGAACACGGGCCGACAGCACAAAGCTGGCTCGCGCGAAGACATCCTCAGGCAACAATTTGATGCCCTTGGGCAAGAGTCCGTGCATCTCGACGAAGCCCTTGACCGCCCCGAACAGACCTTCCCGCAGACCGGACTCATGGGTGCCGCCAGCCGTGGTCGGAATCAGGTTCACATAAGATTCGCGCACCAGCGGACCTTCCTCAGTCCAGCAAACGACCCACTGGGCGCCCTCACCTTCGGCAAAGCTGTCGTGTCCGGCCGCCACATACTGCTCGCCGTCAAACAATGGAATGACCGGTTGCGCGCCGCTGCCCTCGGCAAGCGACTCCAGCAAATAACCGCGCAGGCCCTCGGCGTAGTGCCACGACTGGGTGCGGCCGATCCTGGCGTCAATCAGCGTGACCTTCAAGCCAGGCAGCAGCACTGCCTTGGAGCGCAGCAGTTGCACCAGTTCGGCCCCGGAAATCGACTGGCTGTCGAAGTACTTGGGATTGGGCCAGCAGCGCACCCGTGTGCCCGTGCGCCGCTCACCACGAAGCGCCTCACGTCGGAGCAAGGGTTTTTTGACGTCTCCGTCACCGAATGCAATCTCATGGGCGGCGCCATCACGCCAGACCGTCACCTCGAGCCGCGACGAGAGCGCATTGGTGACCGACACACCGACTCCATGCAGCCCGCCGGAAAAGCTGTATGCCCCCCCGGCAGCCTTGTCGAACTTGCCACCAGCGTGCAAGCGGGTAAACACAATCTCGACGACCGGCGCCTTCTCCTCCGGATGCGGCCCGACCGGAATCCCACGACCATCGTCCTCGACGCTGATGCTGCCATCGGGCTCCAGGGTGACCGAGATTTCCCTGCAAAACCCAGCCAAGGCTTCATCGGCCGCGTTATCGATGACTTCCTGCACGATGTGCAGGGGGCTCTCGGTGCGGGTGTACATACCAGGACGCTGCTTGACAGGCTCAAGGCCCTTGAGCACCCGGATCGAGGATTCGCTGTATTCGTTCTTTCGCGTAGCCATCGGCGAATTGTACCGACGCGTCGAATGCCTCCCGATTCCTCAAGCCACTGCCGCCAAGCTCGGGTTTTCCGTACACTGCTCAGCCATGAATGAGTTCTCGATGTCACTGACGCAGTTGCAGGCCGCGCGCGAGCTGGTAT
>JALRBB010000532.1 GCA_023257915.1 Quisquiliibacterium sp.
CGCGCAAATGGTCGAGAAATGCGGGCTCGAGCCGGCAGCGCCGGATCAGGGCTGCGAGCCCGGCGTCATCGCCGAGCGCAAAGTAGCCGTCGTAGTCAGCGCCGAGCATGCCCACCGAGCCCGCGATCCGCGAGGCGAGCACCGGCACGCTGGCGGTCACCGCTTCGATCAGCACATTGGCACCGCCTTCCATCTTGGAGGGCAGCAGCAGCAGCCGCGCGCGTCGGATCCACTGCCGGGTGCTCGCGTGCGGCAAAGCGCCCAGCATCTGCACCCGATTGTCGCCGCCAGCCGCTTGCCGAAATACCGCCGCGGTGGTCGGATCCTTGTCACCACCGATATGCACCAGGCGCAGGCTCCCGAATGACTGGTGACTGGCCGGCAGGTGAGCAAGCGCGCGTAGCGCTGTCAGCGGATCTTTCTCGTCGCGCAGATGGCCGACCAGCAGCAAATCAAAGCTGCGCTGGCGTGGCCTGCCGTGGGCGAGCCTGCGCGCTGACTGATAGATCACCTCGGTGCGTGGATGCAGATGGGTGGGCAGTTCATCCATGCCGCGTTCCTGCAAGACGACCAGCCGGCTGGCGAGCTCGAGCGAGCGTTGCGCACTAGCGTCGGTGCGGATGTCGCGGTAAAGGTCAGTGCCTGTCAGCACCAGGGCCACCGGCCCGCCGGTCGCGGCAAATGCGTCGATCGATGTCGCCGATCGGCGCGCATGCAGGGCGATCATGGCGTCGGCGTCAGTGCCGTCCCATTCGCGGGAGACATGCACCAGGTAGTCGCGGGCGAGGAAGTCTGACCAGCGCCGGGCGGTCTGCCAGTTGCCATCGTTCGCGTCGGCCAAGGCCGGAGAGATGATCTGGATCGTTGGGCGATCGGACATGGAGTCTTGGCTGCAGAGTGCTCGTGCGCGCTTTGGGCCTGGCGTTTGCCTGGGTCGCTGGCTTCGAGTTTGTCGATTCGGCGAGTCTACTTCGCCGTCGCAATACCAGCATGCTTGGCCCCGGCGGCATCAGAGCTATCATCGCCAAGCTCAGTCAGGTCCCGATTTTTGCAACGGAGTCAGTGATGACAAACCCGGTACTGGTCGAAATCACGCGCGGCGGCATCGTCGAAAGCCGGCATCGCGGCAGCATTGTTGTCGTCGACAGCGCGGGCAAGATTCTGCTGTCGCTTGGCGATCGCTTGTTGCCGGTGTTTCCGCGCTCTGCGATCAAGGCGCTGCAGGCGCTGCCCATGGTTGCATCGGGTGCTCCGGAGCGCTTTGGCCTCGGCGATGACGAAATCGCATTGGCTTGTGCCTCGCATACCGGGTCGGCGGTGCATGTCCGCGCCGCTGCTTCGATGCTGGCCAAGGCCGGCATGTCAGCGGACTTGCTTGAATGCGGCGTGCAGCCACCGCGCGACGATGACGAGGCGCGCGAGCTTGCGCGCCAGGCGAGGCCGGCGCTCGCGCTGCACAACAACTGTTCCGGCAAGCATGCAGGCTTCGTGTGCCTTGCCTGTGCGCATCACGAGGATCCGCGCGGGTATGTGAACGCATCGCACCCGGTGCAGCAGCGGGTACGTGCGGTGCTTGAGCAGATGACCGAGCAGACGCTGGACCCGCTGGCCTGTGGTACCGATGGCTGCTCAATCCCGACCTATGCGATCTCGCTGGTCGCCCTGGCCAGCGCGTTCGCACGCTTTGGCAGCGGGGTTGGCCTGGATGCCGTCCGGGCGCGTGCAGCAGCCCGAATCCGCAAGGCAGTGGCTGCCAATCCGCTGATGGTCGGAGGCGAAGGAAAGTTCGACACTCTGGTAATGCGTGTGCTCGGCGAACAGGTGTTCTGCAAGATTGGAGCCGAGGGTGTTTACTGCGCCGCGCTGCCCGACCAGGGGCTGGGTGTTGCGATCAAGATCGATGACGGGGCTGCCCGTGCTGCGGAATGCGCGATGGGCGCGGTGATCCGTCGCTTCGTGCCGCTTTCCGAGGATGCGCGCGCTCGGCTCGGTAATGTCCTGGAGCCTGAGTTGCGCAACTGGAACGGCATCCTGGTTGGGCAGGTTCGTAGCGTCGGGTTTTGATGTTTGTCGCAGCTGCCGGCCTGCTGAACTCAGCCGCGGCTTGCTCGAGAACGGACTCGTTCGCGGTGCAGAACATACAAGCCCGAGCCAATTAGCAAGCCGATTCCCGCCCAGGCGAGCAGATTCGGGATGTCGCCCCAGATCAACCAGCCGAGCATCAGCGCCCACAACAGTCCGGCATATCGGAACGGTGCCACCAGGGACACCTCGCCGTGGCGCATCGCATCGATGATCCAGTAGTAGCCACCAGCCAGAAAGATTGACGCCAGCGCCAGTGTGCCCAGTTGCAACCAGCCGAAGGCTTGCCAGCCGTCGATCACCGACAAGACACCGGCTAGCAGTGTGACCGACGCGGCGGTCGCCAGCGTGATCAGGATCGACGGTGTACCGGGCGCGATGCGCCGGGTCAGCAGGTCGCGGATTGCATGGCCGAGGGTGGCGAGCAGGCAAACCAGCGAGTAAACATTGAAGCCATCGGCACTTGGCTGGATCACCATCAGCACCCCGGTGAAACCGACCAGGATCGCGCTCCAGCGCCGCCAGCCGACTTGCTCGGCCAGCAGCAGCGCGGCCAGCACGGTGATGAACAACGGGGTGGCCAGGTTGATCGAGGTGGCGTTCGCGATCGGCAGACTGAACAGTGAGGCGAGGTACAACATCGTTGCCACCGCATCCACGCCGGCCCGAGCCAGCACCGGCCGGGCGAGCGCCTGACGCAGCTGTCCGGTAGCACCGAGCGCATGCGCGACGACCAGTACCAGGGCGGTCGCCATCAATCCGCGCACGAAGATCAACTGCATTGTTGGCATCGACTGGCTGGTGTACTTGATCAGCGCGTCGTTGGTGATGAAGCAAATCATCGCGACAACCATCGCGATGATGCCGCGCCGATTGGCGCGCAGCAGCGCGGCGGCGTCGGCTGAGGCCGCGCCGCCTGCAGGTGGCTTCGGGTTTATTCCAGTGCTCCGCTCATCACGGTGTTAAAGCCCGCGTCCACGTAGGTGATCTCGGCGGTGACTCCGGCGGCCAGATCCGAGAGCAGGAAGGCAGCAACATTGCCGACATCATCGATCGAGACGTTGCGGCGCAGCGGTGCACTTTGCTCAACGACCGACAGGATCTTGGAGAAGCCCTTGATCCCGCTGGCGGCCAGCGTCTTGATCGGGCCGGCCGAGATGCCATTGACCCGGATTCCCTGCGGGCCGACCGCTTCAGCCAGATAGCGGACTGCGGCCTCGAGGCTGGCCTTGGCCAGACCCATGGTGTTGTAGGCCGGCACCATGCGCTCGGCTCCAAGATAGGTGAGCGTCAGCATCGCACCCCGGCGACCTTGCATCATCGGCGCGGCGGCCTTGGCCAGCGCCGCGAAGCTATAGGCGGAAATATCGTGCGCCACCCGGAACGATTCACGACTGAGCCCGTCCAGGAAATTGCCGGCGATCGCCTCGCGCGGTGCGAAGGCGATTGCGTGAACCAGACCGTCCAGACCGTCCCAGCTTGCGCGCAAACCGTCGAACAGCCCATCGATCTGGGCGTCTTCGGCGACATCGCAGGGAAACACCAGCGAAGAGCCAAACTCTGCGGCCATTTCGCGGACTCGCGCCTCAAAGCGCTCATTTTGGAAGGTGAACGCCAGTTCTGCCCCTTGTGCATGGCAGCTTCGAGCGATGCCGTAGGCGATCGAGCGGTTCGACAGCAGTCCGGTGACGAGGATGCGCTTGCCGGCGAGAAAGCCCATCGGTGACTCCTTGTGGTCTGGGTAATTCCGCTATTTTGGCACGCGGCCGCTGAAGACCGCCGCGCCGGGGGCTGTCGGCTAGAATCGCGCATGCTTTCTTCCATCGTCTCGGCGCTGATCGCGACAACGCTGCTACTGGCATCGTCGGGTGCCGAGGCGGTGCATGCGCTCGCTTGGGGGGATAAGCCGAAGTATCCGGCCGGATTCCTCCATTTCGATTACGTGAACCCGGATGCGCCACGTAACGGCAGCATCAATCTGGATGGTTTCGGTTCCTTCGATTCGCTCAATCCGCTGACGCTCAAGGGCATCGCCCCGACCTGGATCTCGTTGCTGATGTTCGAGACGCTCGCCGAGACAAGCGACGACGAGCCGTTCTCGATGTACGGGCTGCTGGCCGACGACATGCGCTTCGCGGCCGATGGCCTATCGATCACGTTCCGGCTCAATCCAGCGGCCCGCTTCTCCAACGGCGACCGGGTCACCGCGCAGGACGTCAAGTATTCCTTCGACACGCTGATGGGCAAGTCGGCGCATCCGCGCTTTCGCCAGTATTTCGCTGATGTGGCTCGTGCGGTGGTGCTCGATTCGCGCACAGTGCGCTTTGAATTTCGGCGTCGCAATCATGAACTTCACATGATTATCGGAGCCCAGATGCCGGTGTTCTCGCGCAAGTGGGCCGGGCAGCGTGCATTCGATACGGTGGTGCGGGAGGCGCCGCTTGCGTCAGGTCCCTACCTGGTCGAACGGGTCGACTGGGGCAAGACGATCACGTTTCGGCGCAATCCGGACTATTGGGGCGAGCAACTGCCGGTACGACGCGGTATGTTCAATTTCGAGCAAATTACCTTCAAGTACTTCAAGGACGATACCGCCCGGCTCGAGGGCTTCAAGGCGGGCGAGTTCGACTGGATTTCAGAAAATTCGGCCAAGAACTGGGCGCGCGGTCATGTCGGGCGCAAGTACAACTCCGGGGAGATCATCAAGCAACTGTTCAAACACTCCAACGCCGCTGGCATGCAGGGGTTCGTGCTCAATACCCGTCGGCCGATGTTTGCCGACGTGCGGGTGCGCGAGGCGATGGCTCTGGCGTTCGACTTTGAGTGGATGAACCGGCAGATCTTCTACGATCAGTACTTGCGCAGCCCGAGCTTTTTCACCAACAGCGAAATGCAGGCTGACGGATATCCGGACGAGCATGAGTACGCGCTGCTCAGGTCGCTGCGTGCCAAGCTTGGTGCTGCTGTGCTTGAGGAGGAGGCGCCGATGCCACCGTCCACGGTCGCGCCTGACTCGCTGCGTGGGAACTTGCGCCGTGCGATCCGTCTGCTGGCGGCGGCCGGCTGGACGGTCGCAGCCGAGGGGCGTCTGCGCAATCAGGCTGGCTTGAGGATTCGCCGGCCGGATGCGGCCAGCCTCTGGCTGCGTCCTTTGTCGGAGGCAGCATTCCCCACAGCTTAACCGCTCACTGGGCAACTTCCTCGAGAGGACGCTGGCGCACGAGCTCGGCCACGGCGTCCACCAGGTGCTCGCCGCCGACCAGGGCTTGCTGCTCTCCAACACGCCGCTGACGCTGGCCGAGACGGCGTCTGTGTTCGGCGAGAAGGTGCATCAGCCGCCGCTCGACGCGATCCTTGGCCTCGGGCGAGAGAGCGGCTTGGGCCAGGGTGCGGGCCGCGACCGACAGGCCTAGCTGGACGTGCTCGATCCGTTGGCGCGTGATGTCGCCGATCTGAA
>JALRBB010000534.1 GCA_023257915.1 Quisquiliibacterium sp.
GGCGACACCGACGTCGTGCTGGTGCTGGGCGCCAACGACGTGGTCAACCCGGCCGCCAAGGACCCGAAGTCGCCGATTGCCGGCATGCCGATCCTGGAGGCCTACAAGGCGCGCCAGGTCATCGTCAACAAGCGCAGCATGGCCTCGGGCTACGCTGGCCTGGATAACGACCTGTTCTACATGGACCGCACGATGATGGTGTTCGGCGATGCCAAAAAGGTCGTCGAGGACATGGTCAAGGCGCTGGATTGATTCGGAGGATGCCGACGCAGGTGCCCTGACCGGCGAGTACACCGGATCCTTGCTTCGGATCGGGTGCCACGCTGTCGGAGAGCACGACTGCGACTGCGGAGAGCCGAGATGAGAATTTCCGACCTGAAGCCGTCCGCGTTTCGCGGAGCCGGCGAACAAATCCAGGCGCTGCAGTTCGACTACGAACGCAGCGCCGATCAGGACGCGGCGCAGCCGGTCAGGCATCCGGTGGTGATCGTCGGCGCCGGCCCGGTCGGTTTGAGCCTCGCGGTCGATCTGGCGCAGCGAGGACAACCGGTGCTGGTGCTGGACAACGACGACCGGCTCTCGATCGGTTCGCGTGCCCTGTGCTTTGCCAAGCGCACCCTTGAAATCTGGGATCGGCTTGGAGTCGGTGACCCGATGGTGCGCAAGGGCGTGTCGTGGAATGTCGGCAAGGTCTTCATGCAGGACGAGAAGGTCTACGAATTCAACCTTCTGCCCGAGGCCGGACACGAGCGCCCGGCCTTCATCAACCTTCAGCAGTACTACTGCGAGGCCTTCCTGCTGGAACGCGCGCTGCAGTTGCCTGGCGTGCAAATTCGCTACCGGCATGCGGTCATGGACATTGCGGTGCGAGACGATGGCGCGCAGGTCAGCGTCGACACGCCGCAAGGCCCCTACCAGGTGCAGACCGACTGGGTCGTCGCCTGCGACGGCTCGCGCTCGACGGTGCGCAAGCTGATGGGGCTAGAGAGCAAGGGACGTATCTTTCAGGATCGCTTCCTGATCGCCGACGTCAAGATGAAGGCGGATTTTCCGACCGAACGCTGGTTCTGGTTCGATCCGCCGTTTCACCGCAACCAAAGCGTGCTGCTGCATCGCGAGCCGGACAATGTCTGGCGGATCGATTTTCAGCTTGGCTGGGATGCAGACCCCGAGGCGGAAAAGAAACCCGAGAAGATCATTCCGCGCGTGCAGGCGCTGCTGGGCGAGGACATCGAGTTCACGCTCGAATGGGCGAGTGTCTACACCTTCGCCTGCCAGCGGATGGACCGCTTCGTACACGGCCGGGTGATCTTCGCCGGCGACAGCGCACATGGGGTTTCGCCGTTCGGCGCCCGCGGCGCGAACAGCGGCGTGCAGGATGCCGACAACCTGGCCTGGAAACTCGACTGGATCCTGAAGGGCCGCGCCGGCATCGCGCTGCTTGAAACCTATGGCCCGGAACGCGAATTCGCGGCCGATGAAAACATCCTGAACTCGACCCGCGCCACCGATTTCATCACCCCGAAAAGCGAGATCAGCCGCCTGTTCCGAGATCAGGTGCTGAACCTGGCGCGCGACCACGAATTTGCCCGCAGACTGGTCAACAGCGGTCGCCTGTCGGTGCCGGCCACACTGTCCAATTCGCCGCTGAACACCGCCGACACTGACGCCTTCAAGGGCGCGATGCAGCCGGGCGCGCCGCTGACCGACGCCCCGGTCGCGACCGCCTCAGGCGAGCCGCAGTGGCTGCTGCGCGCGCTGGCGCCCGAATTCACACTGATCGTGTTCGGTGAATCGCGCGACTGGATGACTGGCTTGCCCAATGTTGCGGTGCTGCGCATCGGCATCGACCTGCTCGATCAGCAGGGTCTGGTTGCGCAGCGGCTCGATGCCACGCCCGGCACCGCCTACCTGGTACGCCCCGACCAGCATGTCTGCGCGCGCTGGCGCCATCCGAGCGAGGCTGGTGTCAGAGCCGCCCTTGCTCGCGCGATCTGCGCCAGTCACTGAAGCCCGGAGACCGACATGCTCAAGACACAAGCAAACATGGCTTCGTTCGACGACTTCTACGAAGCGCTGATCTCGGCCCACCAGGGTCTGTCGACCGAAGAGAGCCATGCAATGAACGCCCGCCTGGTGCTGCTGCTGTCGAACCATATTGGCGATCTGGGCGTGCTGCGTGAAGCCTTGCGCATCGCGCGCGCAAAGCCCGAGACCGCCGAGTCGAGTTCACTCGCGGACCGCACGACGACCGGGTCGGTTTAGACTTAGAGAACACGATCCAGGCACTGCGGCCGCGCCACTTTGATGACAGACCTTCAGCCGATCCCCCATCCCGAGCCTGCGCAGCCATCGCCGCAGGAGCAGGCGCTGCGGCGCATCGTTTTGCTCGACTACCTGCTGCACATCACCGGCCTGCTGCTCACGATGGGCCTGCTGTCGGTGGTCGCGCTGATCATCAACTACATCAAGCGCGAGGACGCCGACGGCACGATCTACCGCTCCCATATGGACTGGATGATTCGCACCTTCTGGTGGTTCCTGTTCTGGGTGGTGATCAGCTTCATTCCGGTGCTGATGCTCGCGGCACTGTCCGCCGGTCTGCTGGCCTTCCTGTTCCTGATCCCTTCGCTATGGTTTCTCTATCGAATGATCAAGGGTTTGCTGCGTCTGGTCGATGGCCGTGCGATTTCCTGATCGTTCGCGTCGACGCCTGATTCTCGCGGTCGGCTCGAGCGCGTTGCTGGGCGCATGTGCAATGCCGGCAGCGGTTCCCGCTCCCGCTTCGCCTGTTGCGCCGCCGCGGGTTCGGGTCGGTGATCGCTGGCGCTACGGCGTTGTCGATCTGTATCGGAACCAGCTGATCGACGAGCTGACGATGCAGGTCATCACGATCGAACCACAGCTCAGACTCAGCGTGACCGCCAGCGATGGCTCGCAGCGCAGCGAAGAGGTCTACGCGGATGCCTGGCGAGCGATCCAGGACCCGTTCTACGACCTTGCGGCGATCTTCAGGGATCCGAATCCGCTGCTGCCCTCACCACTTCGACAAGGAGTCTACTTGCGGCTAACCAATGCCTGGAGAGCACCCGGCGAATCGCGCTGGCTGTACTGGTCCGAGTGGACCGAGGCGCTCCAGTGGGAGCACATCAGCGTGCCGGCTGGCGAGTTCACCGCACTGCGGGTGCAGCGACAGATCGCGTACGACCATCCAGATGCCTTTCGGTTGTCAAACGCGCGTACCGAAACCTTGTGGTACGCCCCGCAGGTGAACCGCTGGGTCAGGCGGGAATGGACCGGCACCTATCTCTGGCCCGGGATGCGCACGTTTTCGCCCTTGCGCGATGACTGGGTCGAACACAAGCTCCTCGAGTACCGCCCCGCCTGAACCTGATCAGCCTCCCGCTGCAGCAGCGCTCTTGCGTCGCAGCAGTTGCGCAATCAGCACCGCTGCCAGCAAGCTTGCGCCAATCACATCAGTCATCAGCCCCGGTTTGATC
>JALRBB010000544.1 GCA_023257915.1 Quisquiliibacterium sp.
ACCGGCTGTGCAGTGGAAAACGATCGGAGTTGGCCGATCCAGCAAGTGCGCGAAAAACTCGCGAAACCGGTGCGAGTTACCGGTGATGAAGTTCCGGTAGGTCTCGCGCATCAGCTCGGTCGCCTCGTGCACATCGACTTGACGACCCGCTTCAAGTAGCAAGCGGATGCCTTGCACGACCGTCGGCTCAATCGACAGCGGATGCTGCACCACGCCAGGCAACTGGTAACTGGTCTCGGAGCGTTCCTGAGAGCCGCGAAAGTCCAGGCTACGATCGATCCCGAGCTGGATGATCGTGTTGCGATCCTGGGCGCTAACTCCCGCAAGATGGTCGGAGCGAAACACCGTGCGCCAGCGAACCTGGCGACCGTTCAGACCGATGTATCCGCCGAGATCGCGAAAGTTGCTGGCGCCTTGAAGTCCGAGGGAGCGGGTTGGTTTTGAGCTGGCTTTTGTCATCAAGTTATTATTTTACATAATATACATTATGCGCAGCAGGAGAAACACCGAGCTCAGCGCAAGTTCGAGCGCGGCTGTACCGGACTGACCTGAACACCTCCGGCGCCGCTGCCTGCCTGATCACGTGCCTGAGCTTCTTCGCGTAATGTCGATGGTGCCTTGACCGGTTGCTCATCAGTCCCGTAGCGCCTGACGAATGCCGCTGCCTTGCTGTCGAGCCAATCGGCATCCTGTTTGGCGTCGAGGCGGCGAAGATAGTCCGCCGCCGTCAGACCTGCGTTGTTACGTTGGCTGGGATCCGCACCTCGTTCGACAAGCATCTTGACCGCATCAATCTTTCCGGATCGTGCCGCCATCATCATTGGAGTGGTGCCGTTCTCGGAGGCAGCGTCGATGTACGCACTGCGTTCGAGCAGAAAGTCGATCATCTTGAGCTCTCCGTTCATCGCGGCATAGTGCAACGGAGCCCAGTCCGGCTTGTTGACGATCGCGCCTTTCTGAATGAGCACGCCTGCCAGTTCAAGATCGCCGTACATCGCGAGATACATCAACGCACTTTCGTCGGCTGCGTTCGTGGCATTGACATTCACCCCCGGGTAATCGATCAGCGCTTTCAGGGCCTGAAAGGCCTTGCTACGCGCGGCATGGACCACCGCAGGGCCAAGATTCGGGTCCGGCGAATTCGGGCTGATCCCGCGCAGCATCAGCAGTCGAACCTGGGCGGCGTCGTCACGAGCGATCGATTCAAAAAAGTCCCGGTAGGGGTCTGAGGCAGCATGAAGAGCTCCAGAATGCCCGGCAAGCGATAAGCCTAGCGCGATCAGTAAGGCGCTAACGCGGCGCGAG
Source organism: Quisquiliibacterium sp. (assembly GCA_023257915.1). GTDB lineage: Bacteria > Pseudomonadota > Gammaproteobacteria > Burkholderiales > Burkholderiaceae_E > Quisquiliibacterium. The sequence continues at coordinate 1,306 of JALRBB010000544.1, forward strand.
AAAGCCCCTGAAAAAAACCTGAAATTAAGCTTTAACAGAGCCATCTAAGACCTTGAAAATTCGTGAAAAATTAGAAGTTGTGACATGCCCGATATGCTCGATCGAGACGCCGCGCAGTGCGGCCAGACATTCGGCGACATGCCGCACGAAGGCCGGCTCGTTGGTCTTGCCTCGATGCGGAACCGGCGCAAGGTACGGCGCATCTGTTTCGATTAACAGGTTGGCGTCCGGCACCCGCAGTGCAACCTCGCGCAGGGATTGCGCGCTCTTGAATGTGACGATCCCGGAAAACGAAATCGCAAATCCTAGATCGATCGCCGCCTCGGCGGTCTCCCAGTCTTCGGTGAAACAGTGCAAGACACCGCCAACCTTCTCAGCGCCCTCCTCGCGCAGGAGTCGGATCGTGTCGGCCGAAGCCGCTCGCGTATGGACGATCAGCGGCTTGTCGGCGGCGATCGCGGCACGAATGTGGACACGAAAACGCTCACGCTGCCACTCGAGATCGCCCTGCAGTCGATAGTAGTCGAGTCCAGTCTCGCCGATTGCGACTACTTTCGGATGCTGCGCCAGCTCGACCAGTTGCTCAACATCCGGCTCGACGCAGTCTGGATAGTCCGGGTGCACCCCGACACTTGCCCATAGATTGGGATAGACCTGAGCCAATTGCAGGACCGCCGGGAACTCATCG
>JALRBB010000058.1 GCA_023257915.1 Quisquiliibacterium sp.
AAACTGCTTTTTCCATTGATCTTTTTCATCTTTCCATCGTTGATGCTGGTCTTGCTTGGGCCCGCATTCATTCAGATTTATCGCGTGTTGCTTCCGACGATGGGCGGTGGCGGTTGAGCCGGGTTTGAACTCAGATGTAGACAGGTGCATTCACCTCGTCGGCGTGCAGGAGTGGGTCATGAAGCGTACAACTCGATATTCTTGGATCATCAGTGCCGGCGCAATCGCGCTCGGTGCTGGTTGTGCGCATCCCCCGATCGCACAAACGACTGCCTCGCCTGCGGTCGAGCCACTGTATCGATTCAGCGAGCCGGTGGGTACCGCGGCTGGGCAATACGCGGTCGGACGCCTCGATCTTGCCGAGGGGCGTGTTGACGCGGCGATCCTGCGTTTTCGCGCGGCGCTGCGACTGGACGCGAAGTTCTTGGATGCCTATAACGGCCTGGGTGTTGCCTATGGACAGCAGGGCAGGTTCGATGAGGCGATTGAACAGTTCAGTCGTGCCCTTCAAGTCAGTCCGACCGCTGCGCATGTGCTGAATAATCTTGGGTATGCGCGCTTGAAGGCTGGCCAGGTGGAGCAGGCGCAGGCTGTGCTTGAGCGCGCGGTCGCGCAAGATCCTGAGAGCGTTGGCGCCCGTGCGAACTTGGCTGCGGCCGCTGCTGCGCTTCGGCAAGGGGGGGGCACCGACCTTGCAACGGATGAGCTGCTGCGCGACGATGGTTTGCCGGGGCCGGTCTTTGCGCAGATTGATCTCGATCCGAGCACCATGGTATTTGCTCAGACCGCTGAACCGCCGCCGATCTCGGTGAGAACGTTCGCCGCCTCTGGGCCTAGCGGCCAGGCCGCAGATTCGGGCTATCGGGTGATCACTGCGGCTGAGAGTACTGGCGAAGTTGTACGAGTCTCTCAGAACGTCTTCGAGTGGCGTGACCGCAAGCCGCACTCCCTGGCCGCTGCGATCAGTGTCAATCCCTCTCAGACTAAGGTAAATCAGCAGCAAGCCCTGACTGCTGAAACGCCCGTGGCATCCGTCAATGCCGAGGCGAAGACTGCGTCCACCTTGCTGGCTGCAATCAGGCAGTTTTTGCCTGAGAAACTCAGCAGGGCGTTCGCCCAAAAGGTGAGCGTCGACTACGGCGCCATAGAAATCGTCAACAATCTCGATGATCGCGGCCTGGGTCAGCGCTGGTCAGATCAGTTGCGAAAGAAGGGCCTGGAAGTGGTGCGCGTGACGGATCAACAGAGCCCCGTCCAGGATCACACCACGATCTTGCACCGCAGCGGTTTTAGTGTCGATGCCCGGCATTTGGCGGACCGGCTGCGGATGATTGGCCCACGTGTTGAAGTCAGCAACGCATTACCGGTCAATGTGGATATCCGCCTGGTTCTTGGTCGGGATGCAAGCCGTCCGTTGGTGGTGGACGCTTCGGAACCGACCTCAGATTCCCAGGCGAGGGCGCGAATCCTGATCGATGGCTTTGTGATTTGAGGGACATCGTGTCAGTGTCGCGTGCTCGTCAGCGGCCAGGCTCTTTGCCGGCCCCTGTTGGTTTGGGGCTGGCTGTGGTTCAATGTCGCCCCCTTGAACCAACGATCCGGCGGGCCATTTTCGGCCGCCCACTGCTCACATGGCCATGAAATTCCGTTTCCCAGTCGTCATCATCGATGAAGACTGGAAGTCAGAGTCCTCCAGCGGTTTGGGCATTCGTGCGCTCGCCAAAGCAATCGAAGACCAGGGCATGGACGTCGTCGGTGGCTTTACCTATGTTGACGTAACCATGGTGGCCAACCAGGCGGCGCGTGCGTCGGCCTTCGTTGTGTCGATCGACGACGAGGAGATCGGCGAGGAGGGCGTTGAGAGCAAGGCGATTCGGGAACTGAAGAAGTTCATTCACGAGACACGTCGGCGCAACGCGGATATTCCGATCTTTCTGTTTGGCGAAACCCGCACCTCGCAGCATATCCCGAACGAAATCCTGAAGGAGCTGCATGGCTTCATTCACATGTTCGAGGACACGCCGGAGTTCGTTGCGCGTTACATCATTCGGGAAGCGACCAATTATCTGAACTCGCTGTCACCGCCGTTTTTCAAGGCGCTGGTGCACTACGCGAATGACGGTTCGTACTCATGGCACTGCCCGGGCCACTCTGGCGGCGTGGCGTTCCTGAAAAGTCCGGTCGGGCAGATGTTCCACCAGTTTTTCGGCGAGAACATGCTGCGCGC
>JALRBB010000529.1 GCA_023257915.1 Quisquiliibacterium sp.
GCCCAGCCCCAGTCCACCCCATTGCTCCGGGATGGTCAGGCCGAACACGCCGAGCTCGGCCAGCTGTGCGATGACCTCGTCCGGAATCAGCGCGTTGGCCAGATGCCATTGGTGCGCATCGGCAGCATGATCGTCCGAGTAACGCGCAAACTGCTCGCGGATCTCGTACAGCGCCGCATCATCCAGCCCCGGATCGCCGAAGCTTCGGGTGCTTCGCCCATCGGCGACCAGCTGCGCGATCCGTGCGCGCACCGGCCCGTCAAAGCCATGCTGGCGCAGCACGCGCACGGCAGGATCGGCATTGAATGCGGCCAGCGCGCTGCCGTCGGCGTCCAGTGAATCGGCGCGGAACATCTCGCCCTGGCTCATCGGTAGCCCGCCGGCCAGCTGCGCCAGATACTCCGCGTAGGCCGCTTGCAGCAGCAGCGCTTCGAGCTCACCGAGGCGGCCCTCAGCCTGCAGCCGCTGCGCCCAGCCCAGCATCTCGCGCAGGGCCCGCACATAGGTTGTTGCCCAGGCGAAACCGTGGGCGCGCGCCTGTTCGCGCTGCATCGAGGCGCCGGCATCCTGTTGGCCGGCTTCCCCGGGCGCGGCGAGCGCGGCACGCATCGCCTCGAGCAGCGAGGCCATCAGCGTGTCGGCGGCGGCAAGCGCCTGCTGACAATGGTCGGTGAGCTTGTTGATGATCATGGGATCCGGTCCTGGTGTGCAGATGTTCGTGTGGACAAAGTGGTATCGGATTTTGCAAGCCCGATGGGCTGCATCGATGGCGATTGGAGGTAACTCAAGACCCGCCGATGCTGCCTGCTGCGCGTAGCGCGGTGATCGTGGCGGCATCCAGGCCCAGTACCTGTGCCAGCACCGCGTCGGTGTGTTCGCCAAGTCGGGGCCCAAGCCCGGGAGGCACCCGCTGGCAGCCGCTGAACGCCAGCGGCGTGGTCGCGGTCAGTACCGCCCCGATACCCGGATGCTCGACGGTGCGAAACATCGGATTGGCCTCGGAGGCTCGCGGGTCTTCGGCGAGCATCTGCTGCACCGTGCGGTACGGCCCCCACAGCAGGCTGCGGTCGGTGAACAGCGCACCCACCTCGGCCAGCGTGCGGCGTGCGAACCAGGGGCGCAGGAAGGCCGAGATCAGCTCGCGGGCCTCGTAGCGCGCCTCTTCGGTGTCCAGCTTGTGACCGAGCGCGTCGGCGGCAGACTGCAGCGCATCGGCCAGGCCGGTCGCGCGAATCAGCGCGTTCCATTGCCGGTTGCTGATCGCCACCACCATCAGGTGGCGGCCGTCGGCGGTGGCGAAGCTGTCGCCATAGGCGCCGTACAGGTAGTTGCCGTCCGGCTTGCGTTCGGTGCGGTTGACCTGTGCGTCGGCGATATAGCCCAGGTTGGCGGTGGTGGCCATGGCCACATCCGACAAAGACAGCTTCACGTACTGCCCTTGCCCGGTCTTGCGCCGATGCCGCTCGGCGGCCAGCAGTCCGGTGGCAATCGTCATCGCGGCGATCACGTCCCAGGCCGGCAGCACGCTGTTGACCGGACCGCCCTGCCCGTTGCCGGTCAGCAGCGGAAAGCCAACCGCGCAATTCACGGTGTAGTCGAGCGCATTGGTGCCGTCCGGTGAGCCGGCCAGTTGCACCATGATCAGGTCGGGTCGGCGTTTCGTCAGGGCCTCGTACGACAACTCGCCATCTACCGGCAGGTTGGTCACGAAGATGCCGCCACCCTCGCCGGGTGCGCAGATCAGGTCGGCCATCAGCTTGGCGCCCGCCGGGCTGCGCACATCGATCTCCACCGAGCGCTTGCCGCGATTGAGCGTCGCCCAATACAGGCTCTGGCCAGACGGCGCGAGCGGCAGCCGGCCGATGTCGATGTTGCCGCCGATCGGATCGACGCGGATCACATCGGCGCCGAGCTGCGCCATCGCCAGCCCGGAGCTGGGCGCGGCGACAAAGGCCGAGAATTCGACGATGCGCAGGCCGTCGAGAATTGCGGTGGACTGGTTCACGTCATAAGGTCCAGGGGTGGTCGGGTCAGGGAACGGGTGCAAAGGCATGCCAAGCCCATCTGACCCGCGTGCGGGGCGTCAAGACGATGGACTGGCCGCGTCGAGTGCGATTGTACGATTCGTTCCAAGCGCGCCTGGCCGCGCAGCGCTTGATGCGACACTGGCGTGCATTACGACGTCGGTGCTGCGCTGTCAAAATGACACTCTCGGCCCGCCCCGCAGATGGAAGCTACAGCATGGACATGACGCAGCCCAGCCAGACCCTGCCGCAAGCCGGCTCGACCACCCCGGTGCCGGACTCCCGCGGCCTGAACCTGTACCGCGCCGATCCGCAGGCCGCGGCGCTGTTCTCGCTCTACCTGCCCGGCCCGCTGGCCGGGCACCTGGCGCCGCATTTCGATAGGCTCGGTGCACTCGCCGGCGGCGAGCTCGATGAGCTGGCTGGCATCGCCGACCACAATCCGCCGACGCTGTCGGTGCGCAGCCGCGCCGGCGTGGACGAGTCCCGGGTGCTCAAGCATCCGGCCTATGTCGAGATGGAGCGGCTGGGTTTTGGGGAGTTTGGCCTTGCGGCGCTCTCGCATCGCGGCGGTGTTCTGGGTTGGGATACCCCGATGCCGGCATCCGCAAAGTACGCGCTTACTTACCTTTTTGTACAGGCTGAATTTGGACTTTGCTGTCCGATCAGCATGACCGACTCGCTGACCCGCACGCTGCGCCGTTTTGGTAGCGCCGAGGTGGTCGAGCGCTTCGTGCCGATGCTGCTCGCGCCGCAATTTGACGCGCTCTCGCAGGGCGCGATGTTCATGACCGAGCAGGGCGCCGGCTCGGACGTTGCCGCCACCGAAACCCTGGCACAGGCCCAGCCCGATGGCAGCTTCAGCCTGACCGGCGACAAATGGTTCTGCTCGAACCCGGACGCCGGCCTGGCGATGGTGCTGGCGCGCAGCCAAGCCGAGCCCGGCCTGAAGGGCATCTCGCTGTTCCTGTTGCCGCGCCTGCTCGCCGACGGCAGCCCGAACCGCTACCGGATCCTGCGGCTCAAAGACAAGCTTGGCACCCGCTCGATGGCCAGTGGCGAGATCCGGCTCGACGGTGCCCAGGCCTGGCTGGTCGGCGAACCCGGCCGCGGCTTCAAGCAGATGGCCGACATGATCAACAACTCCCGGCTATCGAATGGCGTGCGCGCCGCTGGCCTGATGCGTCGGGCGCTGACCGAGGCCTTGTTTGCAGCCAGCCGGCGCGAAGCCTTCGGCGGCAAGCTGGTCGCCTTGCCGCTGATGCGCCGTCAGCTGCTCAAGATGATGATGCGCACCGAACAGGCGCGCACGATGGTGTTCCAGACCGCGCTGGCGCTGGAGCGTTCGGATCGCGCCTTGCTCGCCGATGGCCGCTGGAGCGCGAGCCCGGCCGGTGTGGCCGGCCCGCTGGCGCCCGCTGCCGGCTCGTCGCTGAGCCCGGCCGCGGTGAAGCTCGCCTCAGATGCCGATCCGATGGCCCTGGCGCGCATCCTGACCCCGCTGATCAAGTTTCGCGCCTGCCGCGACGCGCGCACCGTCACTGGCGATGCGATGGAGGTGCGCGGCGGCTGTGGCTACATCGAGGAATGGAGCGAGCCACGCCTGCTGCGCGACGCGCACCTGGGCTCGATCTGGGAGGGCACCAGCAATATCGTTGCGCTGGACGTGATCCGTGCGATCCGCCGCGAGAACGCGCTGCCGGCCTTGCGCGCCCATGTGCAGGCGCTGCTCGACGATGGCGAACCGATGTCTGCCGCGCTGGCCACGCAGGTGCGCGAGGCGCTCGAGCGCGGCTTTGCGCTGGCCGAGCGGGTCGCGGCCGAGGGGCTGGATCATCTCGCTCGCCAGGCGGCTTCAGCGCTCTATCACCTGGTGACGATGGCCGGCTTGCGCTGGGAGGCCCGCCACGCCGGGCTGCCGGAGCGGGCCTTCATCGCCGAGCTGGTGCTCGCGCACCGGCTGGCGCCGCGCGATCCGCTGAGCGCGGACGCCTTTGAGACCGATCCGCGCGCCGACGCGACGCTGAGCGCAGCCCTGGCAGGACTCTGAGCGGGCTGTTGCCGGCCTGCCTCAAGCGTGAATTGCGCTCAGCTGTCCTAAGCGTTCAGGTCTGCGTCCAGATAGAACCACCGATCCTGTTCGCGCACGAAACGGCTGCGCTCATGCAGTCGATGCGCGCGTCCGCCGAGCTTGCTGCGCGCAACAAACTCAACGATCGCATGCTCGGCGTCCAACTGCCGATGGCCGCGCACTTGCAAGCCAAGCCAGCGGTGACCCGGCGGATCCGGCGCCAGGCTCGTCGGCCGGGTACTTGGATGCCAGGTCTGCAGCAGATAGTCATGCAGACCCAGCACGAAGGCGCTGTAGCGCGAGCGCATCAAGGCCTCGGCGGTTGGCGCGAGCAAATGCTGTGCGCCTGCATGGTAGCGGCCGCAGCAATCGGCATAGGCAAGCGCGCTGCCGCAGGGGCAATCGGGTTCAGATGTGCGCATGTTGCTACGGTATACCAGTCGATCGGCGTATCCTCTGGCGGTCTCGACAACCCGAACTGGTACTGACCGGCCTGCGCGGGCCGGTCATGCCCGCGCAGACCCCATGAGCGCCACGCCCAACACCAGCAGCACGCACGCCACCCCTGGTTACGACACCGCCGCGGTGCAGGCCTGGATCAAAGCCCATGTGCCGGGCCTGACGCCACCGCTGCACTGGACCCGC
>JALRBB010000537.1 GCA_023257915.1 Quisquiliibacterium sp.
GGCGATGCCGGCCTACGAGCGAATGGTCTTCATGGTCAGCGCGGTGGGCTGGTATGCGACGACCGTGATCGCCTCGGTCGCGCTGCCGACCGGTGCCTTGCTGTTCGGACTGGCCTTGTTCGGGCCAATCATCCTCGCCTGGTTGAGTCCCGTCACGCTAGAGGGGGGATTCGTCGCGGTGCTGTGCGTGTTCGTGGTGCTGCTGCTGCGCAACGCCAGCGAGACCCTGCATCAGGCCGTGCGCCTGTCGATTCGTACCCGGCTCCATGAGCAGGAGCTCGCGCTGCGACTCGAGCAGCATGGCCGTGAACTCGAATCGGTGATGCGTGCGAAGTCGCTGTTTCTTGCTTCGGCCAGCCATGATCTGCGCCAGCCGGTCACCTCGATGAACCTGTTGCTGTCTGCCCTGCAGGCGGCACCGGACGAAGCCGCCTTGCGCCGCGTTGCCGGCAAGTTCGAGGCGCCGCTCAAGGCGCTCGAGGAGGTGTTGACCTCCATTTTGGAGGTCTCGCGCCTGGAGGCCGGAATCATCGAGGTCAAGCGCAAACAATGCACGCTCGACGAGATCCTCTCGCCGCTGGTCACGGAATACCGCAACCGCGCAGCCGGCAAGCGGCTGATCTTCGAGTGCGAAGCGCCGCCGATGCAACTGTTCACCGACCCCGAGTTACTGCGACGCGTCATCCGTAATTTGGTCGACAATGCGATCAAGTTCACCGAGGCTGGTTTGGTGCGTGTGGAGGCAATGGCCGAAGACGATTGCCTGGTGTTGCGGGTGCTCGATACCGGCCCCGGCATCCCGGAAGATCAGCACGCCCGGATCTTCGATGACTATTTTCAGGGCGGCAATTGGCATCGTGACCGCAAGCAGGGCCTGGGCCTGGGCCTGGGCATCGTCCGGCGACTGGTCACGATGCTCAATGGCGAGATCTCGCTGGTTTCCCGGGCGGGTCATGGTGCGAGATTCACGATCCGGCTGCAGGACTGCATCGAACTGGAAGACATCGGGTTGCCCGAAGAGCTGGATGCCGATGACGCCCCGGCGTCGCTCCCGGTCAAAACCGTGCTGGTCGTCGAGGATGATCAACTGGTCGCCGATTCGCTCGCGACGGTGTTCGGCACCTTGGGCATCACCGCCCGGTATGCGATGAATGGCGACGATGCGCTGATGCAGACTGCGCTGGGCCGCTTTCAGCCGGAACTGGCGATGGTTGATTACGGGCTACCGGGACGTTTCGATGGCATCACGCTGATTGGCATGCTGCGTCCGCGTTTTCCGAACTGCAAATTCCTGCTGGTCACCGGCGACACGAACCCGGAAGTGCTCAAGCGCGCCAGCAGCGAGCAGGTGCCGGTGCTGCATAAGCCGATCACGATCGCGCGGCTTGCCGACAAGCTCAAGGAAATCGGAATCGCCTGACGACACCGCAACACCGCCTGAACCGGGCGGTTTGCGCAAAGCCGCTTAGTGGTTGCGGTGCCTGAGCAGCCAGGCCTGCGTGACGGCAACCACCTGAGCGCGGTTGCGCACCCCGAGAGCCCGGAAGATGCTCGCCACGTGGGTTTTGACGGTGTTTTGGGAAATGCCAAGTTCGCGGCAGATTTCCTTGGTGGTCATGCCCTGCGCGAGCAACTCCACGATCTGGCGCTGGCGCTCCGACAGCGGTGGCTGAGGCACATCCCCGGTATGAGGCGAGCCATGCATCTCGAACCCTGGCGGCGTGGCGTTGCGCGACAAGGAAGGAGCCGACGGGGTGCTGGGCTCCACCAGGATGTCTGGCGGGATATACGTGCCCCCGTCGAGCACCAGGCGCAAGGCGTCGATCAGCACCTTGTGCGGTGAGGTTTTCGGGATGAAGCCGCGCGCGCCCGCCGACAAGGCTCGGCGGATGCTGGCCGAATCATCGGTGGCCGAGAAGATCACGACGATGGTTTCGGGCCAACGGGCGATGACGCTGCCCAGCGCGTCCAGACCGCTGACACCCGGCAAGGACATATCGAGCAGAACCAGATCTGGCCGCTCGGGTTGCTCGCGGTCGAGTGACTCGACCGAGGGCAGTGACTCGACCTGCACATCGGGGCGCAGCGAGTCGATTGCGATACCGATCGCCTCAACGATCAGCGGATGGTCATCAATAATCAGAACGCGCACTTGGGCGTTTCCCGTTTGTTTTTTTATCCCCGCCGAGACTGCGGGCCGAGGAAAAATGACCTGACCGGATCGGGCCGATGCCGAGGCATGGCCCGGATGCTGCAGTGCATCTTACGTGAATTTTAAACGGGTTGAGGCGATCTCCGGCAGTTGGCCAAACGGATTAGGTCCGCGCTCAGCGCGCCCCGAAGCTGGTCTTGCCGAACAGAGCCTTCTGGGTGCTCGGCTGCGAGCGCCAGTACTGACGGGGCGCCTCGATGCTCGCACCCAATTCGGCCGCCGCATGCCAGGCCCAGCGCGGGTTGTAGAGCATGCCCCGGGCCAGCGCGATCATGTCGGCCTTGCCGGAGGTGAGGATCTCCTCGGCCTGCGCTGGCTCGGTGATCAGCCCGACCGCCATCACCGGAATCTTCACTTCCTTGCGGATCGCCTCGGCAAAGTGCACCTGGTAGCCCGGGCCCAGAATGATTTTCTGCTTGGGCGAGACGCCACCACTGGACGCATCGATCCAGTCGGCGCCCAGCGTCTCGCAGCGCTTGGCGAAGGCGATCGTGCCGTCGATGTCCCAGCCACCCTCGACCCAGTCGCTGCAGGAAATGCGGATGCCCATCGGCTTGTGCGCCGGCCAGGCGGCGCGCATCGCGGTGAACACCTCGAGCGGAAAACGCATCCGGTTTTCCAGGCTGCCGCCGTACTGATCGGTGCGGTGGTTGGAGATCGGCGACAGGAACTGATGCAGCAGATAGCCGTGGGCGCTGTGTACTTCGATTGCATCGAAGCCTAGTCGATTCGCGCGCTCGGTGGCCTCGACAAAACGCTGCGTCAGGGCCTGCAGGTCTTCGAGCGACATTTCACGCGGAGGTGCTTCGGCTTCCAGATGCGGCACGGCCGACGGCCCAGCCGGCTGCCAGCCACCGGCCGACGCCGGAATCAGCTGACCGCCATCCCAGGGGCGGCCGCTGGACGCCTTGCGCCCAGCGTGTGCGATCTGCAGGCACATCCGGATCGGGCTGACCTCGCGCACCGCATCCAGCGTCCAGCCAAGCGCCTGCTCGGTGTCGTCGTCGTACAGGCCCAGGCACCCGGGGGTGATGCGACCGATCGGTTCGACTGCGGTCGCCTCAACAATCAGCATGCCGGCGCCGCTCAGCGCCAGTTGTCCAAGGTGAACCGTGTGCCAGTTATTGGCTTTCCCGTCGACGGCCGAGTACTGGCACATCGGCGCAACGATGATGCGATTGGGCAAATCAAAGGAGCGAAGCCGGATCGGCGAAAAGAGGTGAGTGGTCATGGGGTTCAGGGGCTCGTGTTTTGAAGCAGCCAGATACTGGCCGGCGGGAGGTTCAGCACGACTCGCTCGAACAGCGTCCAGCGAAGCGTTGCTTCACTAGTCGCGAACGGCGGCGAATCACCAAGGCCGTAACTGTACTGGATCAGGACCGTGCCGGGACTTGCGCAAACCGCCTGACTGAAAACCGACGCGCAACGCGACGCCTGCTCCGCTGGCAGCGAGCGGAAAGGCAAGGACGAGACGATCGCAGTCGCGCGCTGTGTGTCGATCAGCTCGAGCACGCATGACGCGCAGTCGCAGAGCACCTCGATGCCGGGATGGCGGGCGCGCAGCCAATCGACGAGCACCGGGTCGCGTTCGACGGCGCAGTAGCGCTCGAGGTGCATTCCGGACGCCAGGATCGTCCGAGTGATCGAGCCGGTGCCCGCGCCTACTTCGATCACGTGGCTGCATCCGCAAGCCTGGACCGCGCGGGTCATCGCTCGCGATAGCCAGCGCGAAGCCGGCGCGATTGCGCCCACCATCCCCGGGTGGCGAACAAGAGCGCCCGCGAACAGCAGGGCTTCGGTCGTCACCGAGGCGGTCACACCCAGCCTTGAAAATCGCTTGGCAGACTCCATATGTTGAAGCGTAATGAATTTGGCCCGTAGGAAGAATATATATGCGCCTCGACAAGCTCACCACCCAGTTCCAGCAAGCGCTGGCCGACGCCCAAAGCCTGGCTGTGTCCGGCGACAACCAGTACATCGAGCCGCTGCATCTGCTGTCGGCCATCGTTGGCGACCAGCAAGGCTCTGGCCGGGCTCTGCTCGAGCGCTCCGGCGTGCGAATCTCGGCCCTGAAATCCGCGCTGGACGGCGCCTTGAAGCGCCTGCCGCAGGTGTCCGGTACCGGTGGCGAGGTGCAGGTTGGTCGCGAGCTGGTCGGCCTGCTGAACCTGTCGGAAAAGGAAGCGAACAAGCGCGGCGACCAGTTTGTCGCTACCGAGATGTTCCTGGTGGCGCTGGCCGACGACAAGGGCGATGCCGGGCGCTTGGCCCGTGAGGCCGGTCTGGACCGCAAGTCGCTGCTCGCAGCAATCGACGCAGTGCGCGGTGGCCAGACGGTTGGCGATGCCGGTGCCGAGGGCCAGCGCGAGGCGCTTAAAAAATACTGCATCGACCTGACCGAACGCGCCCGTCAGGGCAAGCTCGATCCGGTCATCGGTCGTGACGACGAGATTCGTCGCTCGATCCAGATCCTGCAGCGGCGCACGAAGAACAACCCGGTGCTGATCGGCGAGCCGGGCGTGGGCAAGACCGCGATCGTCGAGGGCCTGGCGCAGGGTAAAACCACAGGTGTGTATTCCTCTCCCCATTTGCTGGATTTCCGTGAGCGTGTACGCATAAATGGCGACATTGAAGCAGAACGCTTGTACTGCGAAGCCTTCGCTGCAATTGAGCAGGCCAGAGGTGATATCAGCCTGACCTATTTTGAATTTGGTACGCTTGCCGCCATGCTGATGATGGTGAATGCCGGTGTCGACATTGCTATTCTTGAAGTAGG
>JALRBB010000211.1 GCA_023257915.1 Quisquiliibacterium sp.
GCGTGCCCAGGTCTATGTGCTCAAGCCGCTATCAGAGCAAGAGCTGCGCCAACTGTTTGAACGCGCTCGCCAGCTCGTACTTGGCGAGTTGCAGTTCGACGAGCCGGCTACCGAGCTGCTGATCGGCTATGCCGATGGGGATGCCAGGCGTTTTTTGAACCTGCTCGAGCAATGCCAAAGCGCGGCTGGCGCTGCCGGTGTGCAACGGGTCGACGCCGACTTCGTACACAACGCGCTGACCCTGAACCTGCGACGCTTCGACAAGGGCGGTGATAACTTCTACGACCAGATTTCGGCGCTGCACAAGTCGGTGCGCGGTTCACATCCGGACGCGGCGCTGTACTGGCTGTGTCGGATGCTTGATGGTGGCGCCGACCCGGTCTACCTGTCACGCCGCATCGTGCGCATGGCCTGGGAGGACATCGGACTGGCCGACCCGCGCGCGATGCAGATCGCCAACGATGCAGCACAAACCTATGAGCGGCTCGGCTCGCCCGAGGGAGAGTTGGCTCTGGCCCAGGCGGTGATCTACATGGCGGTTGCGGCCAAGAGCAATGCCGGCTACAACGCGTACAACGCGGCGCGCGCCTTCGTCAAAACCGACAAGAGCCGCGAGGTGCCGGTGCACTTGCGCAACGCACCGACGCGGCTGATGAAGGAACTCGGCTACGGCCATGCGTATCGCTACGCGCATGATGAGCCGCATGGCTATGCGGCCGGTGAAACCTATCTGCCCGAGGGCATGCCCGAGCCTGGCTGGTATCAGCCGGTGGCGCGAGGGCTCGAATCGAAGATTGCCGAAAAGCTGCGCTTTCTGCGCTCGCTGGACGACGAGGCGACAGACAGCGACTAGTGCGCAGGCCTAAGATGCCGCGAGCCGTGCCTGCAGCCAGTCGCTGAACACGCGCACCCGTTCGGTCTTGATCTCCGGGGTTCGAACAGACAGGTAATGCATTGGTAGTCGAACCGGCTCGAATCGCCCGTCACCGAGCACGACCAGTTCGCCGCGGCGCAGCTCGCGCTCGGCCAGTCGAGCACTCTCCAGCGCGATACCCATGCCGTCGGCAGCCGCTGAGATCACCAGGGCTGCGCGGTCGAACGAGGGCCGTGGTCGCTGCGGTAGCGTCAGTCCGTTGCGCTCAAACCAGTCGCTCCAGCCGACCTGGCTGAGCGGCGAGTCGATCAGCGGCAGGTTCAGCAGGGCATCGAGCGCGTCCTGGCCGTCGCTGAGTAGCGTCGGCGAGATCAGCGGCACGATGTCTTCGTCGCCGAGCGCTTGCACTAGGACCCCGGGCACCTCGCGGGCGCTCCCGTATGAGATCGCGATATCGACTTCGCGTGCCAGGTTCAGATCCATCGGGTCGGCGCCGGTCGTCAGACGGATCGTGATGTGCGGATGTGCTTTCATGAACTGCGGCAACAGCGGACCCAGCACCTTGACCGCGAAGCTCGGCGCGCAATGCAGGGCGAGGATCTGGTCGTGGTCTGGAAGAGCAACCTCCGCGCAGGCCGCCTCGAGCGCGTCAAACACCCGCGAAAGGCCTTGCAGCAGACGCCTGCCCTGTGCGGTTGGTTCGACCCGGCGGTTACGACGCACAAACAGCTTGCGCCCGAAATAGTCTTCAAGGTCCCGGATCTGGTGGCTGACCGCCGATTGCGTCAGGTGCAACTCGTCGGCGGCCAGTGTGAAGCTCTCGAGTCGGGCCGCGGCCTCGAACACCCGGAGTCTGGCAAGATTCGGAAGTCGCCTCATGGACAAGTCTTAAACATGAATTGCAATCATGATTTCATGAAGATTGATCGTTTGTCCATCGCGAGCGGCGGGGGCATCATCAACCCGTCCAATCCGGCGCGTCGCGCGCCAGCCGCAACACAACACAAGGAAGCCCCATGAACCAGGCAGTGTCCCCCGATCTTCTCGAGCAAGCCTCTGGGTCCGCTGGCAACACCAAGGCGCCGGTGCTCAAATCGGCGCAGCAAGGCGCTGCCAGGTACCGCGACTACCGCTTTGATCCCACCCGCGACGAGAAGGTATCGGTCTATCAGCCTTCGCAGGCTGGCCTGGTGTTTCCGGGGATTCCGAGCTTCGACAATCATGCAGATCATCGCCAGTACCTGAAGGAGCGTCTGGTTGGAGCCTGCCGCGCCTTCGCGCTGCAGAACTTCGACTATGGCTTTGCGGGCCACCTGACGGTTCGCGATCCGGAGCATCCGCACCTGTACTGGACGAACCCGATGGGCGTGCACTTCTCGCAGGTGAAGGTCTCCAACCTGATTCTCGCGGACCATGAGGGCAATGTTGTTGAGGGCGATTACGCCATCAATCAGGCCGGGTTCGTTCTGCATGGCGCGGTGCATGAGGCGCATCCGGATATCGTTGCCATGTGCCATGCGCACACGGTGTACGGCACCGCGTTCGCGAGCCTGGGGCGTCCTCTC
>JALRBB010000247.1 GCA_023257915.1 Quisquiliibacterium sp.
TCGTGCCAGCGACCACTCCCCAAAGTGCGATCGGGGTGCGCCATCCGCGGGTTGTGCAGCGATCTCAGGGGGCGATGGGCGGCTCTTTCAATACCCGCGAATTCTTCCACGGTAAATCGCCTGAGTTCGCGCTCGCGATGACGCGAGCCTTTCCGGTGGTCGCGTTTCTGATTCCGCTGATTCTGCTCGTGGCGGTGTACTCGAGCACCGCCGGGCTTGGCGCGCTCGCCGCCTGGCTGGCCTTCGCGGTGCAGTTCGCGGGTCTGCTCATTGAGCGCTGGGTATTCTTCGCGCAGGCCAACCACACGCAGAACCTTTACTATCGAACCGTCGGCTGAGTCATATGCCCCGGCGTCGGGGATTCCGATTCAGTCGCCAACCCGGAGTTGCGATGCAAGTCGGCAAACCCCGTGCACGTCGAGATCGCCGTGAGATCCCTGCACCAGCGTGTCGTGAATGGCCCGCGCGCTGACGCTGTCCAAGGCGGCGCATCTGGTGGGCATCCCGCGCGGCACGCTGCAACGGATGATCCGCGAAGGCTCGCTTGCCTCGTTCGACGGCCTGATCGACACCGACGAGTTGCGCAGGGTCTTTCCGACAGCGCGACTCGAGGACTCAGGCATGCTCGAACGCGTGGCGCGAATCCGGGACGAATCATTCGGGCGGCGCATGCGCGAGCGCGCCTTGCCGCCGGCCGAAATCCTGGCGCAGCGGCTGTTCGTCCAGAGCGAGGAACTGGCCGAGCTGCGGCGCCATCTCCAGGCTTATCACCAGCTGGTGGCAACCGCGATCAGCAAGCTCGACCAAGATGCATCCACCGATGACACTGCGTCGCGACTGCGGCAGATGCTCGAATCCGGACTGGCCGACGTACTGGCCAGTGAACCCGCCAATCCGCTCGATGCGATGACCGATATGCTCAATGTGGTGTGCGCCAATGTCGTCGTGCGCCCCAGTGGCCACGATTTTCTGGTTGAAGGCAACGACAGCATCCTTCAGGCCGCGCTCAAGGCCGGGCTGGGATTCAACTACGGCTGCGGCGGCGGCAACTGCGGCCTTTGCAAGGCGCGCGTGGTCTCGGGCGAGGTTCGCGAGGTGATGCACGCGGACTATCGCCTTTCTCCGCTCGAGCAGCAGCAAGGCTGGGTGCTTTTGTGTTCGCACACCGCGCTCAGTGATCTGGTGATCGAGACGCTGGAGGCCAGCGGGCCGGCCGACATCCCGGAGCAGCAACTTGTCGCCAAGGTCAGATCGCTGCAGCCGCTTGGCGATGACACACTGCTGCTGCACCTGCAAACACCCCGCAGCACCCGCCTGCGCTTTCTGGCGGGTCAGGGCGTCACGCTGGGCGTGGCCCATGAAGGCACCGACCTGCAGTCAACTCATCCGGTCGCCAGCTGCCCCTGCGATGATCGCAACCTGTTGTTTCATCTGCCGCGCGACCCACTCGACCCACTCGCGCGGCTAGCCTTCGACGGGGGACTCAAGCCGCAGGACAACGTGAACGTGCGCGGCCCGGTCGGGGAATTCGTTCTCGGAACCAATGTTGAGCAGCCCATCGTATTTCTGGCTTGCGATACCGGGTTTGCGCCGATCAAGAGCCTGATCGAACACGTGATCGCCGCCGAAAGCATCGAATCGTTCGAATTGCACTGGCTGGCAACACGCAGCGACGGGCATTACCAGGCGAATCTGTGTGCGAGCTGGGTTGATGCCTTCGACAATTTCGGTTTCCACGCGCTCAGCGATCCTGATCCCGCTGCAGGTGGCGCCCTCCTGACGCGCCAGGCGTGCGAACGTGCGCACCGCTCCGACACCGCGTTCTTGCTATGCGGCCCCGGCGAATTCGTCGAGGCCTGCCGGGCCGAATTGGGCCGCAACGGGATCGAAGAAAACCGGATCCTGCGCAATGTGCTTTGAATCCGGGCGTCGCCGCGTGGTCGACAAAGCATGCCGCCGGCCGCTGGTCTCGACTGTCGAGGATCGATGATGCCGTACTACGTTTTCCGTTTCGGCCCGCTGGGCCTTCCCCAGAAACTCGCCGAAGCAACCAGCTATCGCGAGGCCAAGGCCTTACTGAACGCCGCGCGCGCAAAGGCTCAAACTGAATCGGTCGTCGACTCGGTGACGCAGCTCAGTCGCCTTCAACCGGCCAGCAGCGAACCGCCATTGATCCGGATGATCTTCGCGACCAATGAAATCGAGGCGGCCGACCTGCTGACCCAGCCGCGCGCACCCGATCCGTCCGCATACGGCGCGGACGACTGATTCGCCCTGCCGCACAGGCCGCAACCCGAGCTTTTGCAGCGCCGATGCCTCCGCCCGACGAAACCGAGTTCCGCTCGCTACGTGCGCAGTTGACACCAACTGCGTGTGTATTCGAACGGGCCTTGCTGTCGCGCTGCGCCGCCTGCTCGATGGCGCGCCCCGGCCTGCTTGCCGAACGCGAGATGGTCGGATGTGGCAGCCCGGCGGCCAGCGCACGTTGCAGCGCCTACCGCGATCGGCTCCGTGCCAATGCCTTGTTCGCGCTTCGCATCGATGCTGCCGGGCCGTGGCCGTTCGGCAAGGAAATCCGCCTGCAATGCGGTGGCCTGATCGGGCTGCAACAGGCGCTGTACGCGCGGGAGCCGGTGGCCGAAGATCGGGAAGACGCACAAGAGTTCGTCACCGACCCGGTACCGGGCCAACCGCTGGTGGCCGATGTCGATGCCTTGCTGAGCGCCGCTCTGGCCGCCCATGGATCGCCCGAGGCCTTGCCTTATTCGCAGATCATGCGCGCGGTTGTCGGCTATTCGCCGCGTCGACGAGTGCCTCGCTGAACACACGCATCGTCGGTGCACCGCCCTGCTGCCAGGCCATGAGCATCTCGCGTGCCTGCACGAGCCAGTGCTCGGCACCTTGCGCGACCGCTTGGGTCAGGGCTTGCGCAGATCCATCACGCCAGCGCAGGTAGGCATCGAACAAATCCGCAGCCAGCACCCGTCGCATCCCTTCGAGGTTGGCGAACCAAAAGTGCAGCGATCCACGTGCGTCGCGATCGAGCAGCTCCGGCAAGGTTAGCAGGCAGTCGGCGAGCAGATCACGAACCGCTCTGGCAATGATTTCGACACGCCGATCCTGCAGCGACACGAGCATCGTCTCCCACTGGTCCCCGAGCAGTCGCCCGGCCTGGATTTCGCCGAGCTCATGCAGGATCACCGATTCGGTTTCGATCAGGGCAATGCTCTCCAGTGCCGCGGACGGATCGGCTGGCGCCGCCCAGGCATCACGCGCCGCCGCCAGCCCTTCTGCCGACGGCCGCATCTGGGACAACTCCAGGCGCGTTGCCAACCAGCGGCGCAGCACGTCGCCACGCACCAGGATCTGGTCGCCGCGACTGGTCGCAATCGGCGGATGCATGCCGCGCGCATGCTCCGCCCCGGTGATCGTCACCGTCGCGCCGTCGCGCTGCGTGCGCGATTGGCGGTCGGCGAGCATAAATACCGCGCGGCCGCTTACACCGACACCGGCCGCGTACACCAAGCCATGCGAATCAATCTGGCGGTTGACCGTGGTCTCATCGAACGCGTCAACTCCAGCGCTGCCAAGCGGCAGCGGGGACGGTTCGAGTGCGTCGGCGCTCAGCGCATCCCATTGCGATTCGCGCGCAGCAATCCAGCGACCGACATCACCGCGCTCCGGGACCTGGTGCAGTTCGAGTTGCCGCTCCCAGCGATAGAACTCACGCATCTGAAGCAGGTAGATGCACAGGGACAGATCCTGCGCATGCGCTGCATCGATTCGGTCGCAATTGCGCTGAACCGCCTGCGCGAGCGCCGTATACCGCGAAGGCAGCGGCATGACGCTCAGGCCACGTAGCGCTTGCTCGCGCGCCGCCGCCCAGGACGAGACTTCTGGATGATGACGCCGCGTACCGCATTCAGATCCGGTAGCGGGATTTCGGGATAGGACGGATTGAGCGCTCGCAGCATCCAGCCAGTCTGGCTGCGAGCCAGTTGTCGGAAGATCCAATCGCCGGCCGCATGCGCCAGCACGAATGAGCCTTCGGTGGCCAGGCCGTCGGGTTCGATGATGATCACCTCGCCCTCGGAAAACTCGGGAAGCATCGAGTCTCCGAGCACCATCAGCGCGAAGGATTCACCCGATGCGCAGATGTCGGCGGGGCCGTCAGGACCCGGCCCGTCATCGGCCTGCGCTGACGGCACTGCAGCACCGGGATCGCGCTGCAGCGACTCGACCCGGATGGGAAACACCCTGGGCGGGCTAGGTCCGCGTTCAGCCACGCCGGATGCCGGTCAAGTTCGAGCCTTCGGGCCGCGATCAGATATACAAGTTGATATCGGCCGATCCGGCGAAGTCCAGGAAGGTGGTCGCGCCGCCGTAATCGATACCGTCGATGAAATCGCTGCGCTGGAACTCGAACAGGTCGACTGTCATCTGGCAGGCGATGAACTTGAC
>JALRBB010000275.1 GCA_023257915.1 Quisquiliibacterium sp.
GGACCTCACGCGGCGTCGTAGAATAGCGGGATGTCTACCGCGAGCATCCCAGAGATCATCGACGAGCTAAAAGCCGGTCGCATGGTCATTCTCGTTGACGAAGAAGACCGCGAAAACGAGGGCGACCTCGTGCTCCTGGCCGATTTCGTTACCCCCGAAACGATCAACTTCATGGCCAAGCATGGGCGAGGCCTGATCTGCCTGACCCTGACCGAAGAGCGTTGCCGGCAGTTGAATCTGACGCCGATGACCTCCAGCAATGGCGCTCGCACCGGCACCAACTTCACGGTCTCGATCGAGGCAGCCGAAGGCGTGACCACCGGAATCTCTGCAGCCGACCGGGCCCGTACGATTCAGGTGGCGGTCGCCGCGAACGCGGGGCCGGCCGACATCGTCCAGCCCGGGCATATTTTTCCGATCCGGGCGCGTGATGGTGGCGTGCTGATCCGTGCCGGCCACACTGAAGCCGGCTGCGATCTGGGCGCGATGGCGGGGCACACACCGGCCGCGGTGATCTGCGAGATCATGAAGGACGACGGCACGATGGCCCGTCTGCCCGACCTGATCGAATTCGCCGCGCTCCACGATCTCAAGATCGGCACGATCGCTGACCTGATCCAGTACCGCAGCGCGAATGAAAGTCTGATCGAGCGTGTGGCCGAACGCATGGTGAACACCGCGCAGGGCGAGTTCAGGCTGGTCGCGTATCGTGACAAGCCGCATGGCGCGCCGCATATCGCGCTGGTGCGTGGCGAACCGCAGCATGAGGTCGAGACGCTGGTGCGGGTCCATGAGCCGCTCACGGTACTC
The DNA here is from genome assembly GCA_023257915.1 of Quisquiliibacterium sp. GTDB lineage: Bacteria > Pseudomonadota > Gammaproteobacteria > Burkholderiales > Burkholderiaceae_E > Quisquiliibacterium. The sequence continues at coordinate 811 of JALRBB010000275.1, forward strand.
GATTTCCTGCATGATGGCGGCGGTACGCATTCCTGGCCGATCAGTCGCGCGCTCGAGGCGATCGCGGCCAGCCCGGCCGGCGTGCTGGTGCTGCTGAACTGCGCCCAGCCCAGCGAGAAACTGTTCGCGCAGATCGAGGATCTGGCCCGGATTCAGGACGACGATGCATTGCGTGATGAGGCTCGTCGGGCCGGCAAGCTAGACCTGCGTACCTATGGCATCGGCGCCCAGATTTTGAAGGACCTGGGCGTGGGCCGGATGCGGCTGCTCGCGCAACCTCGCAAGATGCCCAGCATGACCGGTTTCGATCTGGAAGTGGCCGGGTTCGAACCAGGAACAAAGGAACAGAAACCGTGACGATCGATGTGTTCGAAGCAGATGCCGATGGCGAAGGCCTGAGGGTTGGGGTAGTGCAGGCACGATTCAATGAGCCAGTCTGCAATGCATTGCGTGAGGCCTGCATCGCGGAGTTGCTCGAGCTCGGCGTGGCCCGTGAGGACATCTTCGTGTGTTCGGTGCCGGGTGCGCTGGAGATCCCGTTTGCCCTGTCGCAACTGGCACGCACCGACGAGTTCGATGCGCTGGTGGCCCTGGGCGCCGTGATCCGCGGTGAGACCTATCATTTCGAAGTGGTGTCCAACGAGAGTGCCGCTGGCATCTCCCGGGTTTCGGTCGATGAGGCGATCCCGATCGCCAATGCGGTGCTGACCACCGACACCGATGAGCAGGCGATCGAACGAGCCGCGGTCAAGGGGGCGGAAGCGGCGCGGGTAGCGATCGAAATGGCCAATCTGGCGGCGTCGATCGAGTCGCTGTCGGAGGCGTCGGAGTTCGACGCCCCGCAGGCGTGAGCGACATGCCAGAAACGCCTGCGGGTGCCAAGCCGGCTTCGCGGGCAGCGGCCCTGCGTAGTGCGCGCCGACGCTCTCGCGAACTGGCGATGCAGGGGCTGTACCAGTGGTTGCTCTCGCGCGAAGATGCGGGCGCGATCCAGGCGCACCTGATCGATTCGCCGGGGTATCCGAAGGCGGATGCCGAGCACTTCGAGGCGCTGCTCAACGGCGTGCTGCGCTCGGTTGACGAACTGCATTCGTCGATCCGTCCTTACCTGGACCGTCCGGTCGATGAGCTCAGTCCGGTTGAGCATGCGGTGTTGCTGCTCGGCGCATTCGAGTTGGCGAGTCATCCGGAAATTCCGTATCGGGTTGTCATCAATGAGGCGGTCGAGCTGGCCAAGACTTTTGGCGGAACCGACGGCTTCAAATACGTCAACGGCGTGCTCGACCGGGTCGCGGTGCGACTGCGGCCGCACGAAGCCAGCCCCAGGCGCGGCTGACGCTGCCGGGGCCGTCTGTCGGTCGCTCCGAGCCCGATGGGTGAATTCGACCTGATCGCACGTTTTTTCGATCGCGGGCCGGCGCGTGTCGCCGAGCTCGGCATCGGGGATGACTGCGCGCTGCTCGGCAGCATCGCCGCCGGTGCCCGGCTGGCGGTCACTTCCGACATGTTGGTCGGCGGTCGCCATTTCCTGCTAGACACCGATCCGGTCGGCATCGGACACAAGACGCTGGCAGTCAATTTGTCCGATCTCGCCGCGATGGGCGCAAAGCCGGTCGGATTTACGCTGGCGTTGGCGCTGCCCGAGGCGAACGAGGCCTGGTTGCAGGGATTTTCCAGGGGGTTGTTCGAGCTGGCTGACCGGTTCGGCTGCGAATTGCTCGGCGGTGATACCACCCGAGGGCCCCTGAATCTGTGTGTCACCGCGTTCGGCGAGGTGCCTGCGCAGGCAGCACTGCGTCGCGATCGAGCGCAGCCTGGCGACGATCTGTGGGTGTCCGGAGAACTCGGTGGCGCAGCCTATGCGCTAGGTGAACTGCTCGCAGGCGCCGGGCAAACGCTCGCGCAATCCGCGCGTGAGCGGCTGGAGCGGCCCGAACCCCGGGTCGGACTGGGGATGGCCTTGCGCCACCTGGCGCGCGCGGCGATCGACCTGTCGGACGGGCTGGTGCAGGATCTCGGGCATCTGTGCGATCGCTCCCGGGTGGGCGCGCTGATCGATTGGCCGAGTATTCCGCTTGATCCTGCGTTAAGTCTGCTCGATCCGGTGCGTCAGCAGTCGCTGTCGCTGTCCGGCGGCGACGACTATGAACTGCTGTTCACGGCGGCCCGGGACAACCGTCAGGCGATCGCAGCCTTGTCGGGCCGGTATGGCCCGGCACTGACGCGCATCGGGCGCATCGAGGCGGGCGAGGGGGTGCGCATTCTGGACGCGCGCGGCGCGCCAGTCACCCTGCCGCTCGGCGGTTTCGATCATTTCGCCTGAGGAATATCGATGCATTTGCGCGTCAAACCTGATCTGGCATTCATGCGACCGAAGCTCTCGCGCTGGGTGGCGCTGGGTTTCGGCAGTGGCCTTGCGCCCAAAGCGCCGGGCACCTTCGGCACCCTGTTTGGCTGGGTCAGCTGGCTGATGATGTCGGCCTGGCTGAGTCCGTCGCAAATCCTCTGGTTATGCGTGCCGGCCTTCTTGCTGGGCATCTGGGCTTGCGAGCGCACCGGCCATGCGCTCGGTGTCCATGATCACGGCGCGATCGTCTGGGATGAGGTGGTTGCGTTCTGGATGTTGTTGTCGCTGACGCCGGGGGGCTGGGCGACGCAGTTGGCGGCCTTCGTCCTGTTTCGCGGATTCGATATCGTCAAGCCAGCTCCGATCCGCCAGCTCGACGCCCGGATCGCCAATGGCTTTGGCGTGATGCTCGATGACATTCTCGCCGCCGGGTACGCCTGGCTTGTGCTGGCCGTGTGGAGGAGCCTGGTTTGAACACAGCCGATCATTCGCCCGATTCGACTCTCGACTATGCCGAGGTGGTGCGTTGCGCGGCCGAGCTTGGTGCCAGGCTGGTCGAACTGGAGATCAAGCTGGCAAGCGTCGAGTCCTGCACCGGCGGGCTGATCGCGGCCGCGTTGACCGAAACCGGCGGCTCCAGTACCTGGTTCGACCGGGGATGGGTCACGTATTCGAACGAATCGAAGCGCGAGCTCGTCGGCGTGCAGGCGCAAGTGCTGGCCGACTTTGGCGCGGTCAGCGAGCAGACTGCGGCGCAGATGGCGGCTGGCGGGCTGTCCCGCAGTCAGGCGGGGCTCGCGCTGGCGGTCACCGGCATCGCAGGACCGGGCGGCGGCTCGCCCGGCAAGCCGGTCGGTACGGTCTGCTTTGGATGGGCGGTTCGCGGTGGTGGAGTCCAGACGCAGACGCTATGCTTCCCGGGCGACCGAACGCAGGTACGATTGCAGACCGCGCAGCATGCGTTGCGCCGCGCACTGCAGCTGATTTCAGGGGCTCGCAAGGCCTGATCCGTGCTGTGCGGGCTGCGGATCGCCAAGCGGCGTATCGAACTAGTTGGCTGAACCAAAAGACTGATTGTTTATACAGTAGTCCTGTGCGATACTGCCTCATCGATGCCAACAACGATGAGGAATTCGGCGCCATGGACAAGGTGATCAAGATGGACGACGCAAAATCCAAAACCGAACGCGCGAAGGCGCTGTCAGCCGCCCTGGCTCAGATCGAGAAGCAATTTGGCAAGGGCTCGGTCATGCGCATGGCCGACGGCGAAGTCGCGCCAGACATTCAGGTGGTCTCCACCGGCTCGCTGGGCCTGGATATCGCACTGGGGGTGGGCGGCCTGCCGCGTGGCCGGGTCGTCGAAATCTACGGTCCTGA
>JALRBB010000354.1 GCA_023257915.1 Quisquiliibacterium sp.
TGGAAAGCACCGCAATCAGTTCATGGTATACGTCGGTCTTTCACCCGGTCTATCCTTGACGCCATGCGCCTCGAGCATGCGGCCTGCAAGTGAAGCGCCAATCTAGTGCTTAGCCATGCGAATCACCATCCTTGACGATTATTTCGATACCGTCCGCACGCTGCCCTGTTTTAGCCTGGTGGATTCGCATCAGGTGCAGATCTGGAATGATCATGAGCAGGATAGCGAGCGCTTGGTTGCGCGCTTGCAAGAGTCCGAGGCCTTGGTGTTGATCCGTGAGCGAACGCGGATTGAGGCGCAAGTGCTCGATCGACTGCCTCGCCTGCGCCTGATCAGCCAACGCAGCGTCTACCCGCATATCGACATTGCAGCTTGCACCCGCAACGGCGTCGTGGTGTCGAGCGATCAGCATCCCGATACTCCGTCGGTTGGCACTGCGGAACTGACCTGGGGACTGGTGTTGGCGGCAGCGCGTCAAATTCCCCAGCAAATGCAGGCTTTGCGTGAAGGGCGCTGGCAGATCGGTGTGGGGCGCACCTTGCGCGGCAAGACTCTGGGTATCTACGGGTTCGGCCGCATCGGTACCGAGGTGGCCGCCTATGGCAGGGCGTTCGGCATGCATGTGCTGGTGTGGGCGCGCGACGAAGCCCGTCAGCGAGCCGCGTCGCTGGGCTACCAGGCGGCCGCAAGTAAAGAGCAACTGTTCAGGCAGGCTGACGTGTTGTCGCTGCATTTGCGCCTGAATGCGCATACCCGCGCAATCGTCGCAGCCACGGACCTTGCGCTGATGAAACCCGATGCGGTGCTGGTCAACACCAGCCGGGCAGCCCTGCTGGAGCCGGGCGCGCTATTGCAGGCCTTGCGCGCCGGTCGCCCCGGCATGGCTGCGATCGATGTCTACGACGAAGAGCCGTTGCGAAATCCGGATCACCCCTTGCTGCAATTGGACAACCTGGTCTGCACGCCGCACATCGGATACGTGACGCGTGACGACTACGAACTGCAGTTTCGGGCGATTTTCGAGCAAATTCTGGCGTTCGAGCGCGGCTCCCCGATCAATGTCGTCAATCCGGAGGTGCTGACGCCACGCCCGGCCTAAGCTGATGCGCGCTGTTCGGCAGATAGCTGGCACACGCCCGTGTGCCAGGCAGCCTACCCGGGACGTGGAACTTTGCTTCGTGACCTTTGCTTCGTAACCTTTGCTTCGCAACATCAGGCCGATTCGGCATCGAACTCAAGACTGGCCTGCCTCATCCTGATACAGGTGCTGATTGGCGATTTTGAGGGTGTTAAGGTAGGTCATGAAATCTTAAGTGTCATTCTCCTGGTCATTTAGGCCACTGTCGGGCGAGGGAGATACGGGGTGAACTTCGCGTTCCAGTGTCCGGAATGTGGGGTTCTATTCTGGGCCGAGCGATACAAGGATCGATACTGTGGGAGATGCAAGATGAGTTATCGGCACATCGCCGTCACCGACT
>JALRBB010000358.1 GCA_023257915.1 Quisquiliibacterium sp.
AAAAATGTCTCGGTTGCTGTACAGCGAATGAATCATCAGCTGCAGCAACTGTTTGACCTCGGCCTGAAAACCCAGTGTTTCCTTCATCTGTCCCATGTCGATTCCGTTGCTCGTTCAGTGATTGTGGCGCGGGCAGCGACCCGTCAGTTGGGTCTGACCCGGCCCGCGCCGGGGTCGTCCGCTTACAGCCCAGAGGCCAAAGCGCCCAGACAGGGGCACAGTTGGGGCGAGCACAGGAATTTCAAGCCCCAACTGCTGCAAATTCGGCTTGCCCGCGACTGCGCTAAGCTTTGCGCATGATTGAGCTGGCCTGGAGCAAATTCGCGGCATTTGTCTGGTTCGCCTGGGTCGGATCGGTCACGCCCGGACCCAATAACGCGCTAGCGTTGGCCACCGCTGCAAACTTCGGGCTGCGAGCGGTGCTGCCGCTAAGCGCGGGAGTCGCTCTCGGTATTTCAACGATGTTGTTGGCCGTCGGTGCTGGCGCCGATGGTCTGCTACGCCAGATCCCCGGGCTTGCCGCGAGCCTGAAGCTCTTTGGGGTGCTGTATCTGCTGTGGCTCGGTCTGCAACTGATTCGCTCATCCGGGCTGTCCGACGCGCGACTTACTCGCGCACCCCGCTGGTATGAAACTGCTGCGCTGCAATATGCGAACCCGAAGGTGTGGATGCTTGCGCTCGGAACGATCAGCGCCTACCGCGGAATCGCACAACCTGCCTGGCTTGAAGCCATCACGATCGCACTGGTGTTCGCAGCTTGCTGCGTCGCATCGAACCTGATCTGGGGCTGGGCTGGCGCATCTTTGCGTTCGTGGCTGGCCATTGGGAACCGGCTGCGCGGCTTCAACGTGTTGCTGGGCGGCTCACTGATGGCAACCGCAGCCTGGCTGTGGCTAGGTCCGGATTGACGCACTCGACGGCTAGAACGCATCGCTTGACCGAATACCGCCTCTTGATCTGCCTGACCCGACACAACCCGATCGACCAAAGGAAGCATCATGACCCAGCCCGCAGCGACGCGCCGGCGCCGATTTCGCCAAGTCGACGTGTTTACGACGACGCCATTTCGCGGCAATCCGGTCGCAGTGATTCTCGACGCCGACGGGCTGGACACCGGGCAGATGCAGGCCATTGCGCGCTGGACCAACCTTTCCGAGACGACTTTTGCACTCGCGCCCGAAGATCCGCGCGCCGATTACCAGCTGCGGATTTTCACGCCGCGCTCGGAGCTTCCGTTCGCAGGCCATCCGACAATCGGAAGCGCCCATGCGCTGATCGAAGCCGGCATTGTCACTGCGCGCGACGGACGTCTGATCCAGCAGTGCAAAGCCGGCTTGATCGAACTGACGATCGAACCTCAGTCAGCCAGGATCTGGTTGCGCGCTCCAAGCACCAGCGTCACGCGCCTGGACGATGCGGATCGCGATGCCCTGCAACGAGCGCTCGGCTTGCGTTGTCACGAGGATGCGATGCGCATCGATATGGGGCCGGTCTGGATCACCGCGCAGATCGACGATACGGCTGATCTTTTGCAAATCGAGCCCGATATGGCGGCAATCACCGCCCTTTCCGATCGACTCCATGCAACCGGAGTGACCGCGTTCCAGGCGATCGCCGGAGCCCAGCCAGAATTCGAGGTTCGCTCTTTCGCACCACGGGTTGGCGTGCCGGAAGACCCGGTCTGCGGCAGCGGGAATGCCTGTATCGGCGCGCTGCTCGCGATGCGTGGTCAAAGCGCCGAGCATACTGCCAGACAGGGGCGTGCCATCGGCCGCGACGGTCGGATTGCCGTTCGATACTTGAGCAACGGCGGTGCAGCCAGTGCAGAAGTCTGGATCGGTGGCAGTTGCGTGACCTGCGTCGACGGCGAGTTGCGTACCTGATCCGGTTTCTGCCCCAGCCTCAGACTGGCGTGAAGTGGGCGTCGATCAATGCCTGATCGACCTGCTCGAAGTGGGCAGGCGCCCATGCCGGTTTTCGGTCCTTGTCGATCAGCAGTGCGCGAACGCCCTCAGGGAAATCATTGTGTCGCTGGCATTGTCTGGCCAGCACCAGGTCGAGCGCCAAAACCTCGGGCAACGACAGACGGCGGCAGCGCCGCAGGTACTCCCAGGTGACATGCGCCGCGGTCGGCGAGCCATTGGCAAGGCTTGCAGCGGCTGTTGCGAACCATGGATCGTCTTCGGCCGCAGCAAGCAGCGCATCTCTGACCGCAATCACCGAAGGTTGCGTGGCAATGAAACGAATCGCCTCGAAATACTGCTGCAAATTGGAAACCGGAAGCTCCGCCTTGAAGCGACCATGCTCGCTCCAGAGCTGGGAGGTCAGTAGCTCACGATCCCGGGTCGGGTTTCCGGTCCACGGAAGGCTCAGAATCCGCTCATAGAGTCCGTCACGCGCATCCTTGGGCACGAAGTAATCAGAAAGTCCCGCGAAAATCGCGTCGGCCTCGTTGATCGTCAATCCGGTCAGCGCCATCAGCCAGCCGGCGCCACCCGGCACCCGGTTCAGAAAGTAGCCTCCACCGACATCCGGAAACAGGCCGATGTGAATTTCCGGCATTGCGATCCGGGAGGCATCGGAGACGATTCGATGGCTTGCGCCAGCGGTCAGCCCGACCCCGCCCCCCATGCAGATACCGTGCGAGTACGCGATAAAGGGTTTCGGATATTCATGGATCAGTCGATCCAGGTTGTACTCGACGTCGAAGAACGCATCACCGTAGACGAAGCGCTGCGCCCCACCGGCGCGCACCTCGCGCACCACGCCAGCAACATCCCCGCCAGCGCAAAAACCCTTGTCTCCGGCCCCGTCGAGTAACACCGCAACGATGCCCTCATCAGAGACCCAGGCGCGAAAACGATCGAGCATCAACTGACACATCTCCAGCGTCAGTGCATTGAGCTGGCGCGGACGGTTCAAGCTTGCGATGCCGATTCGGTGCCCGCTGGGTGTGGATCGCTCTTCAAATAAAACCGGAGTCTCAGTCATCTTGCATTCCAAAAGGATGAAACAGGCTGCAGCGACGTCAGAATCGCGAGCCGCAGCGATACGGCAGAGTTTTTGTACGGGCTGGTGGTATCTATCGAAGCAAGAGTCTTGCCTGTTTAACCCTTGGCTCGATCAACCGCCCCTTGCGTGCACGGGCCCCGACGTAGCCGCTCAGCTCCCGGGCCGAAAACTCCCGGCGAATCGGCTTGCCACCACGTCCGACACCTTCGAGAACAATGCCGGCGTCGCCGAATACGATTGCCTGCAACAAGCTCTCTTTGGGGTCTAGCCCCATCAGGATGACCCCTCGCCCACCGTTGCGCAGCACCTTCGCGTCGGCGATTCCGAACACCAGCGCCCTGCCCCCCTCGGAGACGCAAAGCACGCTGTTTAGATGCGAGGCAATCAAGGCTGGCCGCAAGGGCTCGGCGCCGTCGTCCAGAACGACAAAGCTTTTCCCCTGACGGGTGCGTCCAACCAGGTCAGACACCTGGCATACAAAGCCATGTCCTGAGCTACTTGTCAGCAGCACCTGCGCATCGCCAGACGCTGCAAATGTGTGCTCGATCCGAGCCCCAGCCTCGAGTTCGACAAAGCTGGTGATCGGAGCTCCGTCGCCGCGCGCCGACGGCATCTGCGCGACAGGCACCGAATAGACCTTGCCGTTCGTGGCGATCGCGAAGACGTTGTCCGTGGTCAGCACCTCGTAGGCGCCGTACAGCGCATCGCCCGATTTGAACGTGAACTGCGTCGCATCATGCCCATGCCCTTGCCGGGCACGCACCCAGCCGCGCTCCGAGACAATGACCGTGACCGGCTCCTCGACAATCTTGACCTCGGCACTGGCCCGGGCCGCCTGCTCGATCAGCGTGCGCCGATCGTCCCCGAATTTTTTCGTATCTGCTTCGATCTCACGAATGACTTGCCGACGCATCGCAGACGGACTGCCAAGCAAGGCTTCGAGCTCGCCCTGCTCCTTGCGCAAGGTGTCGAGTTCCTGCTGGATGCGGATCGCCTCGAGACGCGCAAGTTGTCGCAAGCGGATTTCGAGAATGTCCTCGGCCTGTCGATCGGATAGAGAAAACCGCGCGATCAGCGCAGGTTTGGGCTCATCGGACTCACGGATGATGCGAATCACCTCGTCGATGTTCAGCAGCACCAGAAGCCGTCCCTCGAGCACATGGATACGCTCCTGAACCTTGCCCAGCCGGTGCTCGCTGCGCCGCGTGACGGTGGCGACCCGAAATTCGGTCCATTCGAGCAAAATCTCACGCAGGTTCTTCTGACGCGGCCGGCCATCAGCACCGACCATGACCAGGTTCACTGACGCACTGGTCTCAAGGCTGGTGTGAGCCAGCAGTACGTTGAGCAACTCCTGCTGATCGATCTTGGAAGTGCGAGGCTCAAAGACAAGTCGCACCGGCGCATCCTTGCCCGATTCGTCCCGTACCGTATCGAGCACCGACAACACCGTATGGCGCAACTGCTGTTGTTCTGCGCTGAGCGCCTTCTTTCCGGCCTTGACCTTCGGGTTGGTCAAATCCTCGATCTCCTCGAGCACCCGCTGAGCGGAAACGCCATGCGGCAACTCATGCACGACCAGTTGCCACTGTCCGCGGGCGAGATCCTCCAGCGTATAGCGAGCACGCAGCTTCAGCGATCCGCGACCGGTGTCATAGACATCCCGGATGTCGGCCGGCGCAGAGATGAGTTGGGAGCCCCCCGGAAAATCTGGCCCGGGGATAACCTGAAGCAGCTCATCGACCGTGGTTTTCGGATTGCGCAGCAACAGCACCGCCGCCTGCGCAACCTCACGCAGGTTGTGCGATGGAATCTCGGTGGCAAGACCGACCGCGATCCCCGAGGCGCCGTTGAGCAAGACCATCGGCAGGCGGGCCGGCAGCAAACCTGGCTCCTGCGCAGATCCATCGTAGTTCGCGATGAAATCGACGGTACCTTCATCGATTTCGTCGAGCAACAACGATGCGTATCGGGTCAGACGCGCCTCGGTGTAGCGCAT
>JALRBB010000379.1 GCA_023257915.1 Quisquiliibacterium sp.
TCATGCAGATTGGAGATCTCGGTGATCAGGTTGGACTCGGCCAGCGCCAGACGTCCGCTGGCCTGCTCGCTATCGACCCGACGGCTGACGCCGGCGCCAACGCGCTGCTCGATGAGCCTGGTGATCAGCCGGTGCTCGACGAAGTTGTCTTCGGCCTGCTTGACGAGTTCGGACTCTTTGGCGACGTCGGCGTAAGCCTGCATCGCAGCCAGTGAGGTGCTCTCGGAGGAGTCGAGCAATTCATAGAAGCGAACCAGGCGAGCGTAGCCCAAGCGATTCACTTCGCTGCGGGTATAGAACCCGTCGAACAGCATCTGCTGCAGCGTGACGCCGGCGCCGCTACGCGTGAAGTCGCGCGAACCGATATCGGGGCGATCAAGCCACTCCTTGCCGGTGGCGCCAATCAGGTCGACCTGCGGTCTGAATCCGGATGCAGCGTATTCCTGCTCGAATCCCGACGCAGTGAATTCGCGCCAACGCGCCTGGATTTCAGGATTGGTGACGACCGCCTTGCGGGTAATGTCGATCAGTTGCTTGGGCAACGTTTGTGCGGTGCCTGGGCTCATCGTTCCGATGGAAATGATGGCGGCTGATAGGGCGGAGAGTAGGAGTTTTTGGGTTTTCATGGCCGTTCCTCGGCGGATTCGCGACGATTGTTGGTTTTGTCAGGTCGGATCGATGTTTCAGCCGCTCGATTCTGAGAGCGTCGAGAGTCAGGCGAACCTGGGCTGCGAGCAAGTTGATCGGAAGAACCTTAGAACATCTTTTTACTGAAGCCTTCGCGACACTTGTGGAGATACTGTTAACTTATCTTAATGCTTCAATTGCACTTTGTGTCCAGCGGTCTTCACTTAGCCTGTAGGGTGTAACTCATTCGAGTGACCAAGGTCGATGCTTCTTTATGGAATGGTCCTTGTTGTGCCGGTCTGCCTGCGCTTGCAGCGCGTGGTTCTTGCCGCGGCGCTGTTAGCGACTGCACTTGCATCGCTCGGGCTGGCAGCGCCGAATCTGGACCTGGTGCAGTCGCTGGCTCAGGAGCGTTACGGCCAGCGTGCGGCGGCAACGGTCGCCGATTGGCGCAAGATGCTCGATGAGGCCCGCGGGCTCGATGAAGCTGGGCGGCTCGAGGCAGTGAACAGCTTCTTCAATCGTCGCGTGCTGTTCGAGGATGACATCGTCGTCTGGAAGGAAAAGGATTACTGGGCCTCGCCGCTCGAGTTCATGGGCGTGGGCGCCGGTGACTGCGAAGATTTTTCGATCGCCAAGTATGTGAGCCTGCTGTTGCTCGGCGTGCCTAACGAGAAGCTGCGCATGATTTATGTGCGTGCGCGACTCGGTGGCAGCCAGATCGCGCACATGGTGCTTGGCTATTACGCCGAGCCCACCGACGAGCCGATGATTCTGGACAACCTGATCGGCAGCATTCGGCCGGCGTCGCGGCGCCCGGATCTGGTCCCGGTATTCAGTTTTAACAATGCCGGGCTGTGGGTGCCTGGTGCGACGGCCTCGGCGGCTGACCCGACTGCGCGACTGTCGCGCTGGCGCGATGTGCTCGAGAAGATTCGGGCCGAGGGGTCGCTGTGAATCGCACCAGATCTGTAAGTCATGCCCAAGCTTGGCCACGTTTCACGCATTCGATGCTGCACGCGACGCAATTGAAAGGCATCATCAGAGATGAAGCCTTGCCGGGTGTTACGGCGTTGATGCGTGATGCGCGTATCGCGCCTGGATTTTTCTTCGAGAGGCTCTTATGTCGCTGATCAAGCAGCTTTGGCTTGCGATCT
>JALRBB010000411.1 GCA_023257915.1 Quisquiliibacterium sp.
GTCGGCGAGCGCGGCGAGTCGCTGTCGGGCGGGCAGCGCCAGGGCGTGGCGATCGCGCGTGCGGTCATCAACGATCCGCCGATCCTGCTGCTCGACGAACCGAGCGCCTCGATGGACAACAGCAGTGAGGAAGACCTGAAACGCCGGCTGCGCGAGTTCATGGTCGGCAAGACGCTGATGCTGATCACGCACCGCTCGTCGCTGCTGGATCTGGTCGACCGCATCATCGTCATCGACAACGGCAAGATCGTTGCCGACGGCGCCAAGGACCAGGTCATCGTGGCGCTGCGCCAGGGTCGCGTCGGAAAGGCGAACTGATGGCCGAGCTGAATCAGAAAGGATTCGAGGCGATCGGTCGTGCGGTGCATCTGAGCTCACGCCCGAGCCGCTCGCTGTTCGGACGCATGCTCGACCGGATGACGGCCACCCGCGATCACGCCACCGACTGGACCACCGATGCCGACTGGGCGCAGCTGATGCAAGAGCCGCTGCGCGCGCGCCGGCTGTTGCGCCTGGCGCTGCTGCTGATCGTCGCGCTGGTGTTGTGGGCTTCGGTTGCCGAGATCGACATCCGCACGCAGGGTGAGGCGCGGGTCGTGCCGACCAGTCAGGTGCAGATCGTGCAAAGCGTCGACGGCGGCATCGTCGAGGAAATCCTGGTGCGCGAAGGCGCCTCGGTGCAGCCCGGCCAGTTACTGGCCAAGGTCGATCCGACCCGCTTCGAGTCCAGCCTGGGCGAGAGCCGCGCCAGCCAGGTGGCGCTGCGCGTCAAGGCCTTGCGCCTGCAGGCACTGACCCGTGGCGAGGCCTTCAACGTACCGGACGATCTGCGCCGCGAAGCGCCGCAGATCGTCGCGCAGGAGCAAAAACTCCATGATTCGCGCAAGGACGAGTTACGCGCCCAGCTCGCAGTTGCCGAGAACCAGCTCGCGCAGCGCGTTCAGGAACTCAACGAAGTGCGCGCCCGTCGCACCCAGGCCGAGCGTGGCCTGGAGCTGGTACAGCAGGAGTTGTCGGCAACCCGCCCGATGGTCGCTACCGGTGCGGTGTCCGAGGTCGAGGTGCTGCGCCTGGAACGCGAGGTTTCCAGGCTGCGCGGAGACCGTGACCAGTCGATCGCGCAGATCTCGCGCGTGCAGGCAGCGATCGCCGAGGCGCAACGGCGCATCGACGAAGTCAAGCTGACCGCGCGCAACCAGATGAGCGCGGAGTTGTCGGACACACTCGGCAAACTGTCGGCGATGTCAGAGAGCCGGCGCACGCTGGAAGACAAGGTAATCAAGGCCGAGATCAAATCGCCGGTGCGCGGCACCGTCAAGCGGCTGCTGGTGAACACCGTCGGCGCGGTGGTGCAGCCGGGCAAGGAGATGTTCGAGATCGTGCCCACCGACGATGCGCTGATTCTGGAGGTGAGAGTGTCGCCGCGCGACATCGCGTTCCTGCATCCGAACCAGCCGGCGATGGTCAAGTTCACCGCCTATGACTACGCCATCTACGGCGGCCTGGAAGCGGAGGTCGTCAACATCGGCGCCGACTCGGTCATTGACGAGAAAGGCAACGCCTTTTTCATCGTGCGGGTGCGCACCGGCAAGGCAAGCCTGGGTCCGGATCTGCCGATCATCCCCGGCATGGTCGCCCAGGTCGACATCCTGACCGGCAAGCGCACCGTACTGCAGTATTTGCTCAAGCCGGTGTTGCGGGCTAAGGCGAATGCGTTGTCGGAGCGATGAAATGACCCGACACCATTTCATCTCCAATCCGGAGGCGCGATCGCCGACGGCGCCCTCCGAACGCTGGCATCAGGCATTCCCTCAGGGCAGTTGGAGCGACTGGCCCGCGGTCAGAGGTGCGACCGCAAACTACGACATGCTCTGGGTTCCTGTAACCGATCCGAATTGGGTCAATCTGGTCAACGAGATCGTCAAGCTCGCTCCGGACACGCCTGTCATCGTGATGAGCCCGATCCCGCACGACACCGAAGGGCTGCGTGCAATC
>JALRBB010000419.1 GCA_023257915.1 Quisquiliibacterium sp.
CGAGCCGCCGATCCCGATGTTCAGGACATCGGTGATCTTGCGTCCATCCGAGCCGCTGCGTCTTGCGTCCCGAATCTGCCGGCTGAATTCGCGCATCTTGTGAAGACTGTCGGCAACCATCGGCATCAGATTGCAGCCGTCCACGACCAGCGTATCCGTTACCGGGCGTCGCAAGGCGGTATGCGCGGCGGCGCGATTCTCGGTTGTGTTGACCGGATCGCCACGCAGCATTGCGTCGCGTTGTGCTTGGAAGCCACAGGCCTGAGCGAAGCCCAGCAAGGCAGACAGATCCTGCAGGCGAATGCGTTGCTTGGACAGATCCAGGCTGAGTCCGGCTGCGTCGACGCAAAGGGCCTGCATGCGCCCCGGTTCGTTGCCGAACAGGTCGGCGATCCGGATTGTCGCGGCAGACTTTGCTCGTTCGGTGACTTGCGCCAGCGCATTCTGGTAGCTGAGCTTGTGGTTCTGATTGCGCATGTTGCCGTCCGTCGATTGAATCAGTTCGTGTTGAAGACCTGCCGGATCAGATCTGGCAAGTCTGCAGCTGACATGCCGATCCCGTTTGGATGGCCTCGTTCCCATCGCTCGCCTGCGAGCCCATGTAGCGCGGTGCCAAGCATGGCAGCCTGATCGGGCGGTCGGGCCTGCGCAAGCAAGGCGGCGATCACTCCGGCGAGCACGTCGCCTGTTCCGGCTGTCGCAAGCGCCGCCGAGCCGCTGGCACAAATCACGATCTTCCCGTGCTCCGTGGCGATGATGCTGCCAGCACCCTTCAGGATGACGCAGCATCGATAGCGGGTAGCCAGCTCGAGCGCGGATTGCTGACGATCTGTCTGCACCTCGATGATCGAGCGTTTCAGAAGCCGGGCCGCTTCGAGCGGGTGCGGGGTCAGGACTGTTGCATGTGTGCGGGCTCGCAATAGCGGGACCAGGTCCGGCTGCGTACACAGAAGGTTTAGCGCGTCCGCATCAAGGACTAGCGGCAGGGGCGCCTGTAATGCAGTCTTCAACGCCTGGGCTGCTTGTTCGGAACTACCCAGGCCACAGCCGACGCAAAGTGCATCCACGCCGGTATAGGCATCGGACAAGTTGCGGGTCATCAGTTGCGCCTGCGCAGGATCGAAAACTGCAGCGTCGGGAGCCGCAATGAAGACCTTTCCTGCGCCGGCCGCTTGAGCGCCCCGGGCGGCCAGCAAGGCTGCCCCGCTCATGCCCAGGGCACCGCCGATGACTCCGACCGACCCGAAGCTGCCTTTGTTGGTATCGCGCGAGCGCGGTGCAAGGAGTGCGCGCGCCTCGTGTTCGCCGAACAGCAACGCATCCGGTGTCGGCAGGGGTGAGTCATGATGCAGTTCGGCAAGCACCACGCGTCCCACATGGTCGAGCGCTTGGCCGGTATGCAGCCCCGGCTTGTCGGCGATCATGGTCACCGTGCTGGTCGCACAAACGGCGACTGCGTTGCGGCCACCGACGATGCTGCCCCGATCTGCATCGATGCCACTGGGAACATCCACCGCAACAATAGCCGAAGCGCGCGCATTGATCTGCGAGATGGCTGCGGCGGCGGCTCCGACCAGCGGCCGGCCAAGTCCGATGCCAAACAGGCCATCGATGACAAGCGGGGACGCGGCGAGCATCGTGTCAAGCGAGTCGAGTGCGCCGATGTCTCGGCCGCCTGCTTGCCAGCGGCTCCAGGCGGCGGCTGCGTCGGCCGACTTGGGCGGGGTGGGTGAGAGCGCAATCGCGTGACAGCCGTAACCGCGCTCGACGAGCGCCAGTGCCGCGAGCAGTGCATCCGCGCCATTGTTACCGGGGCCGACCAGTGCGAGCACAGCTCTGGCACGCGGCAAGGTGCGCAAGAGACGGTCTGCCTCGTCGGCGACCGCGGTTGCGGCGCGACGCATCAGTTCGCCGGCGGGCAAGCTGGCGAGCCATCGCTCTTCGAGCGCGCGGATACTGGCAACTTTAAGCAGTGAGGGCACCGGGGGTGTGGATCGATCATGCGAGCGCAGGCGCCCGCCTGGCACAACGATATCAGTGATATCGGGCCAGCGTCAGGCCGTCCATCGAGATTTCTGGCTCGCGTCCTGAGATCAGATCTGCGAGCACCTTCGCCGAGCCACAGGCCATCGCCCAGCCATTGGAGCCGTGTCCAGCGTTCAAGAACAAGCCGGGACGTGAAGTTGGTCCGAGCAGCGGGGGGCCGTCAGGCAGCATCGGTCGGGCGCCAACCCAGAACTGTGCCTCGTTGTAGCGCGCCGCACCAGGGAACCAGTCGGACGCGACACGAACCAGGGTTCGAAGCGCAGCGTCCCTGAGTGTGAGCTGCGCGTCACCGATTTCGGCAGTGCCGGCAACCCTCAGGCGGTTCCCGAACGGCGTGATCGCAGTCTTGTAGGCCTCGTCCATCAGCGCGTGTTGCGGGCCGATCGCCCCGGGGTCGAGAGTGACCGTTGCCGAGTAGCCCTTGACCGGATAGATCGGCGCACGAATGCCGCACTGCCGCAGCAGGGAGACACTGTCACACGCTGCCGCGACCAGCACCGCGTCGGCTGGCATCTTTTGATCCTTGACCAGCACGCCGCTGGCGCGACCCGATTCGAACACGATGCGCTCGACCTGTTGTCCGAACACGAAGCGCACGCCATCGTCTTCGGCGATCTGGCGCAGACGGCGCGCGAACATCGGGCAATTGCCGGATTCGTCGTCGGGAAGAAACAGTCCGGCTGCAAGCGGCGTGGAAGGCGAAAGACCGGGTTCGCGTTCGCGCACCCGCTGTGGATCCAGCAATTCATAGCGAATCCCGCTTTCGTCGAGCATCGTGCGAACCGGCGCGCTCAAGGCAAGGTCGCGCTCGCTGCGAAACAGTTGCAGATAGCCCTGTCCGCGTTCGTATTCGATCGATAATGCGTCGCGCAGCGCATGCAATTGGTCGCGACTGTAGAGGGCAAGCCGCTGCATCCGGCCTCGATTGATCCTGAAATCGGCGAGATTGCACTGGCTGAACCAGCGTGCCAGCCATCGCCAGAGCGCTGGATTCGCATTCGGGCGAAACAGAACCGGCGCCTCCGCCTTGAACAGGTAAGAGAGCACTTTGCGAGGCATCCCCGGAGACGCCCATGGCGTGACATAGCCCGGTGCGATCACCCCCGCATTGCCGAAGCTGGTCTCCTGCGCGACACCGCTGCGCCGTTCAATGACGGTGACTTCATGCCCTTGCTGGCGCAGGTAATAGGCACTCGTGACACCGATGATGCCGCCGCCCACGACGATGACATGCATGATTCAGGTCTTCATTTGGGCCGGAAGCCACTCGACGATGCCCGGAAATGCGTAGATCAGCAGGATCGCGATCACCATCAGCAGAAAGGTTGGAAAGGTCGCTTTCGCGATCCACGGCAACTGGTAATTGGTCATGCCCTGAACGACGAACAGGTTGAAGCCGACCGGCGGTGTGATCTGCGCCATTTCGACAACCAGCACAATAAAGATGCCGAACCAGATCAGGTCGATTCCTGCTGCCTGAACCGTCGGCAATAGCACGCCCATGGTCAGCACGACCATCGAAATGCCGTCCAGGAAGCATCCGAGCAGGATGAAGAACGCCGCTAGCGCGAGAACCAGTTCAAAGCGGCTCAGACCGAGGGTGCCAATCCACTCGGCAAGATGCCGGGGCAGTCCGATGTAGCCCATCGACAGGGACAGAAACGCTGCGCCGGACAGAATCAGCGCAATCATGCAATACAGCCTGGTTGCGCCCATCAGCGATTGCAGGAAGGTTTCCCGGGTGAGCGAGCCTTGTACGCCCGACAACAAGAGCGCGCCGACGACGCCGAGGGCCGCTGCCTCGGTTGCGGTGGCGATGCCAGCGTAGATCGATCCGAGCACGCCCAGGATCAGCAAAACGACTGGGATCAGGCTGCGGGATTCATAGAGCTTTTCAGCCAGTGACAGCTGCCGATCGGCCGGCGGAATACGTCCGGGGTTCAGCAGCGACCAGACGATTACGTAACCCATGAACAGCAGGGCGAGCAGCAGGCCTGGAAATACACCGGCGATGAACAGCTTGGCGATCGAGACCTCTGCGGTCACGCCATACACGATCATGATGATCGAGGGCGGAATCAGCAGCCCAAGCGTGCCTGCGCCAGCCAGCGTGCCGATCGTCTTGTCTTCCGGATAGCCGCGCTTGCGCAGCTCGGGGAGAGTCATTTTGCCGATGGTTGCACA
The DNA here is from genome assembly GCA_023257915.1 of Quisquiliibacterium sp. GTDB lineage: Bacteria > Pseudomonadota > Gammaproteobacteria > Burkholderiales > Burkholderiaceae_E > Quisquiliibacterium. The sequence goes on from JALRBB010000419.1 coordinate 4,231, forward strand.
GGTGGCTGCAGACGAGCCTGAGACCGCCGCAAAGATCGCACAGCCGATGATGTTGGTGTGCAACAGGCGGCCAGGTAGGCGCTGCAGCCAGGGGGCCAGCCCTTTGAACATGTCTTCCGAGAGCCGCGTTCGGAACAGGATCTCGCCCATCCAGATGAATAGAGGGAGGGCGGTCAGGGTCCAGCTCGATGCGGACCCCCAGATCGTGACCGCCATCGCATCGCCGGCTGGGCGGGAGGAAAACAGCTCCATCCCGATCCAGGCAACGCCGGACAGCGTCAGACCAATCCACACGCCGGAGCCGAGCAGTGCGAACAGCGCGACAACCAGCAAAAAGGTTACGGCAAAGTCACCCATGACAACTCACCGGTCGTGCGAGGCTTCTTCCGCGGCCGCCTTGGGCGGTGGCAGGCGCTTGCCGAGAAGCTCGAGCACCAACTCGTCGAGCAACGCGACGCACAGCACCAGCGTGCCGAAAGCCATCGGAATCTGCGGAATCCACAGCGGCGTTGCATCGTTGCCGGTGGAGATGTCGTTGAATTCGTGTGACTGCCAGGACAGTCGCACCGAATACCAGGCAAAAAGAATCGCCAGCAAAAGCCCGGCCACAAGTGCCCACACCTCCAGGGCCTTGGAGGTCTTTCCCTTGGCCAAGCCGACCAGCAACGTCACGCGAATGTGCTCGCCACGTTTGAGCGTGTGTGCCAGCGCGAGGAAACCGGCCCCGGCCATTAGATACCCAGCATAGGCGTCGGTACCGGGAACATGCACTCCGAGCTGGCGCGAGATGATCGACGTGAGGACCATGCCCAGCACGCCGATCATGCAAAGCGCCGCAGCCCAAGCTGCTCCGAGGTAGAGCGATTCGAGCGCGCGGCGCATTGACGGGGCTCGGTGCCTACGCGTTACTTGCCGAAGGCGGCAGCAAGCGCCTTGCCATCAGCACCGGACTTTTTCAGCCATTCGGCAAGCATCAAGTCGCCAATCTTGCGCAGATCGGCCATCAGCTGGTCAGGGGGGGTAACAATCGTCAGGCCGCTCTCGGTGAGCTTTTGCTTGTACCAGTCGTTCTTTTCCTGGGAAACCTTCCAGCCGCGAGCCTCGGCGTCCGCTCCGGCCTTCAGAAGGGCCTGCTGGGTCGCCTTATCGAGCGCGTCGAACGCCTTTTTGTTGACGATGACCGCATTCTTGGGAACCCAGGCCTGGGTGTCGTACCACTTCTTGATGTATTCGAAGGTTTTCGTGTCGTAGCCGGTGGAGCCAGACGACATGTAAGAATCCATCACGCCGGTGGCCATCGCCTGCGCGAGCTCGGCTACCTGGATTGTGACTGGCTGAGCGCCCACCAGTTGAGCGAGCTTTGCAGTGGCAGGGCTATAGGCGCGCCACTTCAGGCCCTTCATGTCCTCGACACTCTTCAAGTCGCGGTTTGTGTAGATGCCCTGCGGCGGCCACGGCACCGTGTACAGCAGCATCATGCCCTGCTTGGCCAGGCGCGCTTCGAGCATCGGTTTTTGCGCGACGTACAGCTTGCGGGCACCGTCGTAGCCGGTGGCCAGGAACGGAATGCCGTCAGCCTCGTAAATCGGGTCTTCGTTGCCGAAGTTCACCAGCAGGATCTCACCGATCTGTGCCTGCCCACCCTGCACGGCACGCTTGATCTCGGGGGCCTTGAACAGCGAGGCGCCCGGATGCACGGTGATCTTGAGCTTGCCGCCGGTCGCTTTGTCGACATCAGCCGCGAACGCTGCGATGTTCTCGGTATGGAAATTGGTGGCCGGATAGGCGGCCGGCAGGTCCCATTTGGTCTGGGCGATGGCCGAGGTCGAGACCAGGGCGATGGCCGCAATGGCTAGGCGTAACGCTTTCATGTTGTCTCCTAAAACTGGATCGGTTGAGCCGAGCGTGAGTGTAGTGGAGAATCCGGTGCCGTGGATCACAAGCCTTTCGGTTTCGGAATGCTGGTCCCGTGCAACCTCACCTTGCGGATTTTGATTGAATACGCCTCGACCCGATCAGCCGACTGATGACCAGCCTGGGCTGACTGGCTCCGCCGCGAGCGCGGCAATCGGGATTCTGATGCTCGACACCCGTTTTCCACGGCCGCCCGGAGATATCGGAAATCCGGCCAGCTTTGCTTTTCCGGTGCTGTACGAACGTGTCGACGGCGCGAGCGTGCAGCGTGCCGTGCGCGAACAGGCGAGCGGGCTTGTCGAGCCGTTCGTCGAGGCGGGGCATCGGCTGGTGCAGCGCGGCGCGATAGGCATCGGCACGTCCTGCGGTTTTCTGGTGTTGCACCAGCGCCGCCTCGCCGAAGCGCTGCCGGTGCCCGTGGCAAGCTCAAGCCTGCTGCAGGTTGCGCCGGCGCAAGCGATGCTGCCCGCCGGAAAACGCTGCGGGGTCATTACTTTTGACGCGGCAGCCCTGTCGGCGCGGCATCTGGCCTGCGCGGGTGCGCCGCCTGACACGCCGATCGAAGGGATGCCTGCCGCAGGCGCATTGCGTCGGGCTATCGATGGGGATGAAACCGAGCTCGATACTGACGCGGTTCGTCGCGAGCTTGTGCAGGCTGCGCGCAAGTTGCTGGCTCGCGAGCCGAACATCGGTGCGTTGGTACTCGAATGCACGAATCTTCCGCCATACTCGGGCGCCTTGCGCGCTGAACTCGGGTTACCGGTCTTTGATAGCCGCACGCTGATAGATTGGCTCTGGCGGGCATGCCAACGCAATTGACCAGGAAAGAGCTGCAAGAAAAAGGTCGAAGCAAGGAGTCAATCAGGAGGGTTTATCCACCGAGAAATTCGCACTTCGGCGGATTTCCTCAATATGGTTGTTGTCGTAACTTTTGGCGCGAATGTCCAAGGCTCGCTGCTCCGCCCAGGCGTCGTCGATCATGCCTGCTCTGTGGCTGAGGATGTGGACCAGAAGCAGAACCCCCCATCCCATTAGTGGCCAGACAGCCCACCAGGGGGGGCCTTGCATCAGATTGAACAGCGTGAGCACGGTGTTGACCGCAACGAATGCTGTCAGGTGAAGACGGAGCATCAGTCCCTTTCGGCGACCCTCATCAGAGCAGCATGCCGACGCGCCACCGACATGAGCCTGAGAACGTACGCGGTCCAAAGCAACCCAACGATCACTAGCAGTGACTTATCGACCAAGTCTAAACCCTGATGGAAGCCGAAAAACCCGAAGTAAAGCAGAACCGCGACGGGAGCACTTGCACAGTAGGTCGCCGCCCAAGGGTTGCGAGTCATTCCAAGCAGCACCGAGGCGCAAACCTGTGTAAACGCGAAAAACGACACTACCAACGCATCGCCATGGGGCAGATGCTGCGAAAGGGCTGCCAGGGAAACAAGCAGGAAAAAAACCCCCGAAAGCACGGAGTAGTACAAGATCTCATGCACTGCCTGTTCAAGTGTCAGGTGCTTGACTGCTACCCGATAAGGGGTACGCCGGTCATCCCAAACATACTTTCGGAAGTACTTGTCCAATGGGGTACTTTCTTAGTCGCCAGTAAGAATTTTGGAGGTCTGCTGGCGTACTCGCTCATCCGGTGCGGCTAGCGAGTCAATCGCC
>JALRBB010000533.1 GCA_023257915.1 Quisquiliibacterium sp.
TCGAGGGCGAGGCGCTCGCCACGCTCGTCGTCAACCGCCTGCGCGGCGGCCTCAAGGTCGCAGCCGTCAAGGCGCCGGGCTTCGGCGACCGCCGCAAGGCCATGCTCGAGGACATCGCCGTGCTGACCACCGGCTGTGACAAGACCACGCCCGCGATGCTGATGGGTGCAGCCACGGTCGACATTCCGTCGATCGTGCTGTCCGGCGGGCCGATGCTCAATGGTTATTACAACAACGGCTTGGCCGGTTCCGGCACCGTGGTCTGGTTTGCGCGTCAGGAGCTGGCTGCCGGTCGGATCGACTATGAGCAATTCCTGCAGATGGTGGCGTCGGCCGCGCCGTCGGTCGGGCACTGCAACACGATGGGCACCGCGCTGTCGATGAACAGCGTCGCCGAGGCGCTGGGCATGTCGCTGCCCGGTTGCGCGGCGATTCCGGGGCCGTATCGGGAGCGCGGCCAGATGGCGTACTGGACTGGCCGGCGCATTGTCGAGATGGTCCACGAAGACTTGCGTCCGTCCAAGATCCTGACCCGCGCCGCGTTCGAGAACGCGATCGTGGCAGCCAGTGCACTGGGCGCCTCGACCAACTGCCCGCCGCATGTCACCGCGATCGCACGCCACATGGGTGTGGAGCTGCAGATCGGAGACTGGGACCGGGTCGGCTACGACATTCCGCTGCTGGTCAACCTGATGCCGGCCGGCGAGTACCTGGGTGAGGAGTTCCATCGCGCCGGCGGCGTGCCGGCGGTGATGCACGAGTTGCTCAAGGCTGGCAAGTTGCACCCAGATGCGCTGAATGTGTCGGGGCGCACGATTGGCGAGTGCTATCGCGACAGCGCCACCACCAACAAGGCGGTGATCCGCACTTTTGACGAGCCCTTGCTGCCCGAGGCGGGTTTCGCGGTGTTGACAGGAAATTTGTTCGAGTCGGCGGTGATGAAGACCTCGGTGATTTCGCCGGAGTTCCGCAAGCGCTACCTGGAAAATCCGGCAGATCCCGGTGCGTTTGAGGGGCGGGCGATTGTGTTCGAGGGGCCGGAGGACTATCACCATCGCATCAACGATCCGTCGCTGAACATCGATGCGAACTGCATGCTGTTCATTCGTCACGTCGGACCGGTCGGTTATCCGGGTGCAGCCGAGGTCGTCAACATGCTGCCGCCAGATGCGCTGGTCCGGCAGGGCATCACGATGCTGCCGTGCATCGGCGACGGTCGCCAGTCAGGTACCTCGGGCAGTCCGTCGATCCTCAATGCGTCGCCGGAGGCGGCGGTTGGCGGCGGTCTTGCACTGCTCAAGACCGGGGATATGGTGCGCATCGACCTGGGGCGGCGTACCGCGAACATCCTGATCAGCGACGAGGAGTTCGCAGCGCGTAAGGCGGCCTGGCAGCCGCCCGAACTCGTCAGCCAGACGCCCTGGCAGGAGATCCAGCGCGCCCATGTGACGCAGTTGCAGGATGGGGCTTGCCTGGATTTCGCGGTCAGGTACCAGAAGATCGACGCGACCTTCGGGATCCCGCGCGACAATCACTGAACCCGCGTTAACGGCGCGCTGCGCAGATGGGGCCGCCATGCGGATAGCCTTAGGATCGCGTGGCGAGCCCAATTTCCCGGCGTGCAATCCGGGAAATTGCCTCGCGCCGTTAACTTCGACATAATCGCCCGGCGCTTTTTCGCGCGGCCAGAGCAACCCGATGGACCAAAATAACTACATTCTGGAGACTCGTAAGCTCGTCAAGGAGTTCAAGGGATTCACCGCGGTCAGCGATGTGAGCCTGAACGTCCGGCGCGGGCAGATTCATGCGCTGATCGGTCCGAACGGGGCGGGTAAGACCACGGTCTTTAATCTGCTCACGAAATTCCTGATCCCGACCAGCGGGCAGATTCTGTTCAACGGGCACGACATCACCATTGAAAAGCCGGCGCAGGTGGCGCGGCGCGGCATCGTGCGCTCCTTCCAGATCTCGGCCACGTTCGCGCACCTGACGGTGCTCGAGAACGTGCGTATCGGTCTGCAGCGCTCGTTGGGCACCTCGTTCCACTTCTGGAAATCCGACCGAACGCTGTCGGTGCTGAACGATCGGGCGATGGAGTTGCTCGAGACGGTCGGGCTCGGCGAATTCGCCGATACGGTGACGGTCGAGTTGCCCTACGGACGCAAGCGTGCGCTCGAGATCGCGACAACGCTGGCCACCGACCCGCAGCTGATGCTGCTGGACGAACCCACGCAGGGCATGGGTCATGAGGATGTCGAGCGGGTCACCTCGTTGATCAAGCGGGTTGCGGCCAACCGCACGGTGCTGATGGTCGAGCACAACATGAATGTCGTGGCGAGCATCGCCGACACCATCAGCGTGCTGCAGCGCGGCCAGATCATCGCCGAGGGGCCGTACGAGGTCGTTTCCACGAATCCCGAGGTGCTGGAGGCCTATATGGGCAGCGCCGAAACCGAATTGCAGGGTGCGCATGGCCACTGATGGCGTTGAATTCCTTCGCCTGACCGATGTGCACGCCTTTTATGGCGAATCGCACATCCTTCATGGCGTTGACATGCAGGTCAATCGCGGTGAGGTGGTCACGCTGCTCGGGCGCAATGGCGCCGGACGCACCACCACGCTCAAGGCCTTGTTGGGCCTGACCGGACGGCGCAGCGGATCGATCATGATCAATGGCGTCGAGGCGGTGAATCTGCCCGCGCACGAGATTGCCCGGCTCGGAGTTGGTTACTGTCCCGAGGAGCGAGGCATCTTCGCGTCGCTATCTTGCGAAGAAAACCTGCTGTTGCCACCGCAGATCGCCTCCGGCGGCATGAGCCTGGACGAAATCTACGAGATGTTCCCCAATCTGAAGGAACGTCGCTCCAGTCCGGGCACGCGCCTTTCGGGTGGCGAGCAGCAAATGCTGGCGGTAGCCCGCATCCTGCGCACCGGCGCCAAGTTGCTGCTGCTCGACG
>JALRBB010000076.1 GCA_023257915.1 Quisquiliibacterium sp.
GTGGCTGGCCGGCACCCGGGTGCGTTCAACCTGGTTGGCCTTGGGCAGCATCGACTCGACCGCGGCGATGCCAGCTTCCACCGTTTTGCGGGTCCCGCCCGAGGTCTGGATGATCAGCGGCTTGAGCAGCGTGCCTTCCTGCAGGTTTTGCGCTTGAAAGAGCGCATCCATCTGATTGGCTTCGCAGCCCAGGCCGATGATCACGACGCCGGCGAAGTTCACGTGGCGGCAATAGCCTGCGATGGTTTTGCGCAGCACATCAATCCCGACGCCGGTGCTGCCCATGCCGCAACCCGACGAGTGCGTGATCGGCACGATGCCATCCACGTTCGGCCAGGCTTTCATTTTTTCCGGCGTGAAGTGCGCGGCGACGTACTTGGACACCGAGGCCGAGCAGTTCACCGTGGAGATCACACCGATGTAGTTGCGTGTGGCGACCCGGCCGTCGGCGCGCACAATGCCCATGAAGGTCGCCTGTTCGGCCACCGACGGTGTGGGTTTTGCATCGACGCCGACCGCGTAGTCGCGCTCAAACATCTCGAACGCGAGATTGTGCGTGTGGACATGCTGGCCGGGGGCGATGTCGCTGGTCGCGAAACCGATGATCTGGTTGTAACGCTTGACCGGCTGGCCTTTGGCGATCGCCTTGACCGCGATCTTGTGACCGGCCGGGATCGCGTCACTGCAGGTAACGCCTTCGGCGTCGACCTTGGCGCCGGCCGACAGCGGGCGCGCCGCGATCACGACGTCATCGTTGGGGTTCAGGCGCAGCGTAGGTTGACGGACCAGGGTGACGACGTTGGACATGGCAATTCTCGATGATTGGGTGATTGCGAATAATGCGGGCGCGGCTGAACGCTCAGTTTGGCGCACGAAACCCGGATTGTAGTGACGAAGGTCCGCGCGCGCCGAGTGGCCCAAGACGCCGTGCGTGCTCGCGCGCGATTCGCAGCCCGAACTCGGTCGGCGCCAGGGCCGGTTGGCGGTCATGCACCTCGGGCAGGCCCAGCCGCCAGGCCGCAATCCGCTTGCCGTAACAGATCAGCGTGTCCAGCGACTGCATGGCGAACACAATGGCGGGCAGGATCTTCGCGTAGACCGCGAAAGCGTCCTCGAGGCGATTCTGCGCCAAGCACGCGTAGACCTGTTGCTGCAGGTCCGCGGTATCCGGAGCGACGATCATGCCGCGACAGCCTGCTTGCAGGTTTTCGATCAGTTCGAGACCGCCCCGGCCATTGAGCACCGCCAGTCGACCTTGCACCTGTTCGATCGTGTGCTCGATGATCGTGCTGCTTGCCTCGCCCTTGAGTACCTGGAAATTCGGCCGGATCGCCGCCAGTTCCAGTAGCGCCCCGGCGCTCAGCCCGACGCCAAGATATTCCGGTGCGTTCTGGATCCCGACCGGCACCGGCAGGTCGGCCATCACTTGCGCGAAAAAGTCGAAATAAAAACGTTCTGACTGCACACCGGTCGTGGCGACCGGAGGCGGTTGCAGTATCAGCCAGGCTGCGCCGCGCCCGATGGCATAGTCGGCCAACTCGCGCTGTTCGACCACGCTCGCGCCATTGATCGTGACCGCGAACGGTACAACGCCGGCCAGATCCTGCGCCAGCCAGTCGATCAGTTGCTTGCGCTCGGGCACCGTCAGTTTGTTCACTTCGGTGGCCAGGCCCAGCACGGCCACGCCCGGTGCTCCCCAGTCGATCGCAGCCAGCACCTGCCGGCGCATCGCGTCCCGGTCCAGCCCACCGTTCGCATCGAAGAATGCAAACAGAATCGGCCAGATGCCGTCGAACGCGCTTGCTTTGCCAGGATTCACGATCCGTGCGTCAGGTGGGAGCAGGCCCGCGCCGTCAGGCCGGGACCAGATGAACCTTCATGCTGCGGGTCTTGTCGCGCGCCAGGTGCATCGCCGCCTGCGCGTCGGCCAGCGAATGCGAGGCCGAGATCACCGGGCGCACATCGACGCGGCGCGACGCAATCGCCTGGACCGCATGCTCGAAGACATGGCCAAAGCGGAACGAGCCGCGCAGATCGATTTCACGTTGCATCACCAGATTGGCGGGCAGGTGCATGCCGTCGACCGGCAGTGTGCCAACCTGCACGATGATGCCGCCGCGCCGTACTGTCTCCAGGCAACTGATCAGCGCCTGCGGCGCGCCCGACACCTCGAATGCGACATCCGGTTCGCCAGCGATCGAGGCGAGCGTCGTGCCCTGGGCCAGTTGATCGGTGCGCACCGTGCGGTCTGCGCCGACCTGCCGGGCGACGTCGAGCGGATGATCGACAACGTCGGTGACCGTGATGCTGCGCGCACCGGCGAGCCGCGCGGCGATCACCATCATGCAGCCGATGGTGCCGCTACCGGTGATCAGCACCGATTTGCCCAGCAGGTCGCCAGCCCGGTGTACCGAGTGCAATGCCACCGACAGCGGCTCCGACATGGCGATCTCCTGCATCGACACGTCCGAGTCGACCGGTACGCACTGTTGCTGCGGCATCGTGAAATACTCGCGGAACATGCCTTGCATGTGCGGAAACACACTGGCGCTGCCCAGAAAGCGCATGTTGCTGCACAGATTCTCCCGGCCTTCGCGACAGCCAGCGCACTGGCCGCAGGCGCGTGACGGATTGATCGCAATCCGCTGTCCGGGCCGCACGCGGGTGACGCCCTCTCCGACCGCTGCCACCGTGCCGGAGGCTTCATGGCCCGGAGTTAGCGGCTCGCGGATCCGGAAGCTGCCGACTGCGCCGTGAAAGAAGTAGTGCATGTCCGATCCGCAAATGCCAGCGGCTCCGAGTCGGATCAACACCTCGCCGGGTCCCGGACTCGGTGTTTCGACGTCCACCACCCTGAGGTCATTGGCGGCAAAAACCTTGCATTCGAGCATGTCGCTTCCTTGAGCGTTGACTTGCTCGAGATGGTAGCCGGAACCGGCCGCGCGCGCGGGTATGCTTGAACGCATGTCGAAACCAGCAGCCAACTCAGCGCCCAGCCAGCAGGCGAACCATCATCAGGGTCCGCTGGCCAAGCGTGGTGCACTCGGTGTGCTGTCGGACCTGCTGCCCTTCCTGGCGCCTTACCGCTGGCGGGTTGCGGCAGCGGCGCTCGCGCTGCTGATTGCTGCCTGTGCGGCCCTTGCGCTACCGCTCGCGTTCCGGCGCATGGTCGACCTGGGATTTGCCCCGGCCGGACTTGAGCAAGTGGTCGCGCAGCCGCACGCGCACGCACGGACGGTGCGTCGGCACCGCCACCGTCTCCAGGCGATACACCGCGGCCACCTCGCCGGCCACCTCGCTCGCGGTGCCAGTCATGCCCGACAGGCGCAGGTAGCGGCAGAAGTAGCGCTGGTA
>JALRBB010000089.1 GCA_023257915.1 Quisquiliibacterium sp.
CTGTCCGAACTCACGGCAAGTCCATTGCCAATTTGCTGTCCAGCGGAACCTGACGCCTCAAACGTTGCGGCATCGCCCCGGATGAGGCGCGCGCCGCAAACAGTTGCTGCGGAAGCACCGGCTCGAGCAAATGCGGCCCGAGAGCCTGCCGACACCCCATCGAGCGCAATACTCCGACGGTCTCGGCACTCTGGACGCCGGTGGCGCCAACCTGCACACCGAGGCCAATCCCGATCTCGAGGATCGATCTGACGAAGGCATGGGAACCAGGGTCGTCGCAGACCTGAGCGACCAGGGACGCGTCGAGCTTGACCTCATCGATCAGACCGCTGCGCAGTCGGGCAAGCGACAGGGCTCCGACACCAAAGCGCGCGATCGCGATCCGCACCCGGGCTCGACGCATATGTTCGAACCACTGATCAAGCGCAGTTCCACCGGTATCCAGAACCAGTTCATCAACCTGCAAGGTCAAGGACCACGGTCGCACCCCAAGGCTGGCGAGAGTGTCGATCAGCCAGTCGGTCGACAAGGCTCCCGCAATCTGCTTGGCCGACACATTCACCGACACACTGATGCCGCGGCCCTGATTTGCCCACTCAACGGCCTGCCTGCAGGCTTGCTGGATCGCCCAGCAACCGATGCGGTCGATCTGCCCGCTGTTCTCCGCTGTCGAGAGGAACACCTCTGGCCCGATCAGCCCGTGCTCCGGGTGACGCCAGCGCAAAGACGCGTCGGCCGCCACAATCCGGCGATCGAGTAGCGTGAAGACCGGTTGGTAGTACAGCGCGAACTCCTGATCGGCAAGCGCCCGATCCAAATCGGCCTCAAGGGCGCGTCGCGCACTGCGTTGACGTTCTGCATCCCGATCGAAAAACGCAATCGAACCGTGCGAGGACTGCTTGGCCCGGTACATCGCCATATCGGCGTGACGCAACAGCGTTTCTGCATCCTCACCATCGGACGGATACATCGCAATACCGATGCTGACACCGACCCGCAGGTGCTTGCCATCGATGCCGAACGGCTCCGCAATCGCCTCGATCACCGACGAAGCAGCCCGCAGGGCCTCGCGGGCTCGGGAAATTCCGGGCAACACGATGACGAACTCATCACCGCCCATCCGGGCAATCAGGTCTGACTGACGCACAGTCGCGCGCAGTCGGTCCGCAACCAGGCATAGCAACTCATCACCGGTGACATGACCGTGCACATCGTTGATCGGCTTGAAATCGTCCAGATCAAGCCAAAGCACCGCCAGGCGCTCTTGACGACGCTCGGCGTGCTGCAACATCGAGCGCAGGTATTCCTCGAGCAGGCGGCGATTGGCCAGGCCGGTCAGAAAATCGCGATTCGCCAGTTCGGCCGCCTGGCTCTGGGCAACCCGATGACGCGTGATGTCCTGCACGATGCCGTGCGCCCGAGACAACGACTTCCCGTCGGCTCCGGGCAGCTTGTGTCCGCGAATCCAGATCCAGCGCGAACCGCCCGCCCGGGCAGACATCTCGATTTCCAGGTTGGCCTGCTGCGCACGCTCCACGTCAGAAAATATCGACATCACCCTGGGCTGTTCGGTTTGCAGCGCCCGGATGACCAGTGCGGAGACGTCGACTTCGATTGGCGCATCGCCGGCCGCTTCAAAACCAAGCAGTTTGGCTGCCAACGCGGACAGCGTGAGCTTGCCGCGTGTCGCATCCAACTCCCAGGCACCAACGCCGGCCAGCGACTCAAGCTCACCGAACTGCATCCCGAGTTGTGGATGGCCAACCGCGCTTGATGTCATCGTCGCCCTCCGATGACACCAAGTGCAGCCGGTCGGGCTTTAATCCGGCCACGACAAGCATTGAAGCTCATGCAGCCCTCCGGGCAAGGGCCAGAATCTCGTTCTGTTCGTCGGTCAGCGAAAGGTCATCGCTACGGGCATCGGCAAACAGCCAGCCGATATCGGTATGACTCGAATCGAGCACCGTGCCGTCAGCTGAGACGCAGAAATTGCTGCCCAGGATCTTGCCGTCGAAGTACCCGCCACGCCCGACCCGGGTGTATTCCAGAACCACCGACCGCTCCAGATGCGCATCGGCCTCGATGACGGCGCCTGCGCCGATGCACACCGGACCGATCAGCGTCGCGCCATCCGCCACCTCGGCACTTCCGCCGATGTAGACCGGGCCCTCGATCCGACAGCGCTCAGGATTGATGCGCACGTTCAGCCCAACCCAGAGCCCGGGCAGAACCTCGCGTCCCGGCATGCAAAAGCCGTTGATTTCGCCGAGCATCGCCTTCATCGTCACTTCGTGGAAATCCCCGATCCGGCCGATGTCCAGCCACTGCCAGGGCTTCGAAAGCGTCGTGCCGTACAGCCCACCCTGTGCAGCGAGCTTGGGAAACAACTCGCCACCGATGTCATACGGCCGGTCAAACGGAATTGACTCGACGATCTCGGGCTCGAAAATGTAGATCCCGGTGTTAGCGAGCCGGCTCAAGGCCTGCTCGGGTGCGGGCTTTTCCTGAAACTGCGTGATCCTGCCTTGCTCGTCCTGAACAACGATGCCGTAGTGTTGGACGTCCTCGGCGGGTACCTCGCGCAGCGCGATCGTTGCCAATGCACCGCGTTCGCGATGAAAGCGCAGCAGTTCGCGCAGATCCAGATCGATGACGGCATCTCCGCAGATCACCACGAAGGTCTCATCGAAAAATCCGGAGTGACGATGGATCTTCTGGATCGCACCGGCAGAACCAAGGGGCTCATCGATCAGACGGCCGTTTTCTTCACGTCCCTCGAAGGAATACGCCATTTCAACATCGAACCGCAGGCCATCGCGAAAGTAGGCCTCGATCTGCGGGCTGAGATAACTGGTGTTGACCATGATCTGGCCAACCCCGCAGCGCCGAAGGTGTTCGACCAAAAACGCCATGACAGGCTTGTTGACGACCGGGATCATCGGCTTGGGCAGCCGGTCGGTCAGCGGACGGACTCGGGTCCCCCGCCCTGCAGCTAGGATCAGCGCTTTCATCGGTACACCTTGGGTAGATCGCTTACTGCCATTAGACCGTTGCCAGTCGTGCAGATGTGACCGAAATGAAAACTCTTGGTGAATTGGACCTGCCCGGGCTAATTGCCTGCGATGGCGCGCAGCAGTCCTTGCAGTCGCTCGATCAAAGTAGCGATATCGTCACCGGGACGCCCCTCGTCGAGGGCCTTCTCGATTTCGCCGGCACAGTGCGCGGTATCGTCATAGCCAAGCAGCGCTGCGGCCCCGCGCAGCCCGTGCGCGCAGCGCAGCATCGCGGGAACATCCCCTTGGGCGTACATCTGACTGAGCTTTTGAGCATCAGCTCCGTGCCCGGCAGCAAAAGCCTGTCGAGCCCGCCCAAGCGCCTCCTGATTGCGCATAAAGCGCTCCTCAACCGAGTCCTGCTGAACCGGTTGTCCATCACCTGCGAGTGCGGGCGGCAGCCACCGCGTCAGGCAACCCCAGAGCTCGTCGATATCCAGCGGCTTGGACAGGCAGTCATGCATACCGGCCGCCAGACACTGCTCGTCGCGCGCGCGAGAACCGGCAGACAACGCAATGATCGGTATTCGATGGCCCGCCTGGCGCAGGCGCCGGGTTGCTTCGATCCCGTCCAGCCCCGGCATCTGAATATCCATCAGGATCAGTTCGGGAGCGGGGGCATGTGCAAGACGGTCGATCGCCTGTTGACCGTCGCCGACGACTTCCGCCACGATGCCGGCCAGCGCAAGCCAATTCATGATGACAAGCTGGTTGGTCTCGTCATCCTCGGCGACAAGTATCCGACGACCACGAAACTCGGTCGGAACCTCTTCGATCCAGGCTTCGCCGGACAGATCCGGTAGCGGTGGATCAACCGCCTGCAAGCCGAGCGTCATCGTGAAACGACTGCCCTTGCCAACCACGCTCTCGGCAACCAGTTCACCGCCCATCGCGCGGGCAAACTCCCGCGCGATCTTCAGCCCAAGCCCACTGCCACCGAAGCGGCGAGCGGTCGACGAATCAGCCTGACTGAACTGGGTGAAAAGCCTGGGAAGGACATCGGGGGCAATGCCAATGCCGGTATCCGTCACCGCAAATCTCAGTTGTACCGGTCCCTTAGCCCGGCGTTCAAGATCGACCGTCAACCGGACTTCGCCCTGTTGCGTGAACTTGATCGCATTCGACAACAGATTGGTCAGACACTGTCCGATTCGGAGCCGGTCACCAAGAATCCAGGTCGGAACATCCGGTGCGACCGCGTAATGAATCTCGACCGGCTTTCCGACGGCCTGGGCGCCAATTCCGGCCAGATCGTCGAGCAGGTCGGCAATAGCGACCGGAGCGCGCTCGAAATCCATTCGCCCGGACTCAAGCTTGGCCGCATCCAGCAAATCGTTGACGATCTGCAGCAAGCGCTGTCCCGACCGCACGATCCGGTCCAGGTAATCACGCTGCTGTTCGAGGGAATCGGAACGCCTGGCCAGTTGCGCCAGGCCAAGGACTCCGTTGATTGGTGTCCGTAACTCGTGACTGATGTTGGCCAGAAACTCGGTTTTTGCCTGGTTGGCCGCCTCGGCTTCAGCGCGAGCCCTTTGCAGATCAGCAGCCGCCCTACGCTGCTCGGTCACATCGTCGAACACATGGATGACCAGGTCATCGCCCGCCTGGATCGACGCGAGTTCAACCACCACGATGCTGCCATCACCGACGACAAACTCGATCTCGGCGTGATTGATCCCCTGCTCGGCCAGCATGTCGACATGCCTTCGCATCCTGCGTGTCGAGCGTTCCGCGACAAGCTCCGACAGGCTTGCTCCGACCAGCTTGCTGACATCCCTCCCAAGAATGCTCGATGCCGCAGGATTTGCGCGACGGATGCGCCCCTGGCCGTCGCTTTCGAAAATTCCGGTCAGCGCATAGTCAAAATAGATCCGGGCGGCGGGGTCCATCCCGTGCTCGACTTCAGCCGCATGCGCCGCTTTGGCGCCATCTTCGGTCATGCCGCCACCTCCGAATCGGTCCGTACCACCAGACGCACGCGATTGACCCCGGGGAAGGGACTTTCGTAGGTAATCTCATCGACGATCTTCTCGATGATGAACATACCGAAGCCGCTTTCACTTTCGCCGCTGAAATCCGGCTCTACCCGCGACGGCATGAACGCCTCTCCCAGGTAATACAGAGTGACGCTGAGTTCGGCCCCTTGCGCGGACAGCATGCAGCACACGGTTGAATCCGCGTCTCGCGCAGCGTTGTGGCGAACCACGTTGGTGCCCGCCTCGAACGCGGCCAGAGCCACCCCTTCGGCACGCTCCTCGCTCAAGCCACAGGTTCCCGCAAGCGACACGATTGCGGTGCGCATCGAGGCGAATCCGTCCGGAGACCAAGCCATCTCTTCGGTCCATTCTCCCTGGGTTCCGATTCCGAAGCCCAGACAGGTGCGATCGTCGCTGGTGTCAGCCCCCTCTTCGAATGCCGAGAGCGCCGCACGCAACAGTTGCAGAACCACTGGCGCAGGAAGGCCAGCCTTGCAGGCGTCGCCGAGCAGATCAAACAGACGTTGCTCGCCGAACAACTCGCCACCACGGTCACGCGCGTCGGTGATGCCATCGGAATACATAAAAAATTGATCACCTGGCTCCACCGCTTGCGTCACCGCGCGGTAGATTTCCTGCGCATCCACGCCCAGCGGCAGGTTATCGCCCAGCATTGGGCGCACCTGACCGTCCCGAACCATGCAGATCTGCCCATGCCCTGCGTCAACCAGGCTGACCTGCATCCGCTTCAGATCGAGCCGCAGAAATGCGATGGTCACGAATGATTCCAGCTCGATGAGCTGCTCGACAATCCGGCCATGCAGGTCATTGACGAGATTGTCCACGTCAAGCACATCCGCCAGCGGCAGCGCGGCCAGACGCGCCTCGGCGATTCCGCGCTCCATCTGCTGTTTGACTCCAGCCCCCAGCAATGCTGCCGGCACCCCCTTGCCCATGACGTCGCCCACGACGAAATCGACCAGCGTGGGCGAATGCAAGAAAAATTCGTAGAAATCTCCGTCGACCACATTCGAGGGGCGGCTAAATGCGGAGATTGCAACGCCCTGCAATTGGGGCGGCGCCTCTCCAAACAGGAGGCTTTCCTGAATTTGCCGGCCGATTGCGAGCTCGCGCTGACGCGAAAATTGCAGCGCCTCGTCGGTGAGCCGGTACTGGTTGACCAAGCCCTTGAGGAGGCGCTCGGACTCCTGCAATTTGCGCTCGGCCAGCTTCTCATGGGTAATGTCGGTGCGGATTGCCACGTACTGCTGCGGCAGCCCGTTTTGATCGATCAGCGGAACGATGGTTGCAGAAACCCAGTAGAGCTCGCCGTCCTTGGTTCGGTTGATGATCTCGCCATGCCAGACCTGGCCAGAAGTAATGGTTTGCCAGAGCGTCCTGTAGAAGACTCGGGAATGCTCGCCTGACTTCAGGATGCGATGGTTGGCGCCGATCAGTTCGGATCGAGGGTAGCCACTGATTTCGCAAAACTTGTCGTTGACGTAAACGATCGTGCCATCGACGTCCGTGATGCTGACGATCGCATGCTGATCGAGGGCAAACTGGCGTCCTGCCAGGTCGGATAAGGCCTGCTGCAGTTCGGTGGCGGTTCGCGACTGGCGCAGTTCCAGCGCCTTTCGCGACGAAATGTCCCTGATCGAACTCAGATGATGCTGCTCACCATGGACCACGAATGGCAGCAGACTGAACTCCACGGTGAAGCTCTCGGAGTTGCTGCGCCAGGCAGTCGCCTCAATGCGCGTTCCGGTCCGTATCCGCTTTCCCTCGGCATCAATCCACGGTAGTGGCTGGACAGGCTCCCCGTTCGCAAGACCAGGCTTGCGAAACAGGCGGGCCATCTCGCTCCCGAGCATCTCGTCCCGGCGATAGCCGAACATCTCTTCGGCGGACGCATTGAATTCAACGATGCACCCATAGGCATCGATACCAACCAGAGCGTCCATCGCGGCACCGAGCATCGCGCTCTTGCGTGCCTCCTCGTCCTTGAACCGAGCAAGCTGTGCATCGAGAATTGCAGAAGCCCGGTTCAGCGCCGAGCGCAATGACTCGAACTCGCGAAGACGGCTCGTCGCATGGATCGCACTACCAGGCTTTTCACTGACCTGCCTTGCGAACTGCGCAAATTGTTCGAGGGATCGAGCAAGCGGCGCTGAGATCAGAAACGCAAGCGCCGCACTCAGCAGCATACTGAGCACGACCGTGATGACCAGTTCCTGATGAGCGCTGCCAGCCTGAGCCTGCTCCCCACCCAGCCCCTGACCGATCACAATCAAGCCGACCAGCAGGCTGACGACCAGCACGATCGAGCTGACGGCAAGAATCAGGTAGGTCCGGATGCGCATGCAGATCGAGGCTCAGACGTCAGCGGGGCCAGCAGTTCGCGCGCCCGTTTGCGCCGGCCAGCGAACTCGCAGCTCAATGCGCCAGCGCAAGTGCCAGACCATGCTGCGATTAGACGGTCGCCAGCGCTTCCTCGCGCGTGTTGTAGATCGCGAAGATTCGATGCATGCGGACCAACTCGAACAAGGCCCGCACAGGCTTGGCCATCCCGTAAATCTTCAATTGACCGTTGCGATTATTCATCGCCCGCAGACAGGACAACAGCGCGCCGAGGCCGGAACTGTCAACAAAGACGACCGGCCCAAGGTCGATCAGCACCGCCGCATGGCCTTCAAGAACGGGTTGAACAGCCTCCTTGAACGCCTTGACATTGCCCGCATCCAGGCTTTCCGACTGAACTTCGACGATGGCAGCCTTGCTGGCATCATCGGTCGTCACTTCGAGCCGCATTTTCGATCTCCGTTTTTAAGGATGGGCGGACCTGTGAAGTCTCACCCTAGTTTTTGTCCCGCCGCCGTTTGTTCGGCTCGTGGCGCGACGATCCTCTTGTCGGGCCCCCGCAGGATAGCCGCAAACACCTGTTTGAGGTAAGCCGCCAGTGCGCGCCTCATGTGCGCGCGCTCACCCTGCTGCATGCAGGCCAGCGCGTCACCAGCCAGCCCGGTTTCCGGATCGCTCCAGTCATGCGTCAGCACCGAGTCGTTCAACAGGCCGCATCGGCGCTCAGCGTAGAGCCCAGCCCAGACGTGTGGAAGCTTGGCCACTTCAGGCCGGCTTCGCGGCGTCGGTCCAAGCAGGCTCATCGCACCGCGACCGAGTAGCGACAGGCCAGGGTAAAAAACGCGCGCGAAATGCCCGGCCGGACAAACGCTCGCCGCATCCGGGCCACCGCGAACTCGCGCAATGACCGGCTGACCGCCGGTGACACGAATTCCTGCCGGCAAGGTGATTGCAATCGAGTCATAGTCTGCAGGCGAATCCGCGGCGCGACGGCGACACAACAGGTACAGCGGCGCGAGGAGAACCTGCAAAGCAATGACCGAAAGCCAGCGTCGCAGGCGAGCAAGTCGCGAATCTCGCAGCATCGGGGCGACCAGATGGGCGTCAGCCACATCGGCGACCGTACCGAACTTCACGCTGGCCAGCCGATTGCCGCGCACGACTGACTCAACCACCTCCAACTCCTTGCCGACATAGGTTTCCGGCAGGACGGCGCTGGAACGAATCGTCGTTCCCTGGTCCACGAAGGAACCGGATCCAATCGACGCATACGGACCAACCGTCGCGTCCGCCTCGATTCGTACGCCATCGCCGATATGCACCGGAGCGAGCAGGGTGGCGCTTGGATGAATCCTGGCACCGCGACCAATCCGAATCGGCGTCTGCTGCGCCTGCAACAAGGTCTGATCTGATTGCAACAGCGCTGCGAGTGAATGCGCTGCGAGGACGCAAGACTCGGGAAGAACGACCGCACGCGCAGCACAGACGGTTCCGTTTGAACCGTCCTCGAGCGACTCGGGAAACTGCATGTCGCGCAACACCGAGCCCGGGAGCATCGCCCATCCGCTCCAACGCTTGTGCGGCGAGTGCTGCACGAACAGAGCCACCCCATCGCGGCCTGCCGGGCCGGGGAAATCTGTGGTCCCGTCTGTCGGAACCAGACAGGCATCGCCGATCAGGACCCACTGCTCCGACAACGGTCCAACACGTCGCACCAGTTGATCGACCCCCTGGCCCGAAGTGAGCGAGTGGAATTCAATCTGCATCCCCCAGCGCGCACCATCGCCGACAAGTGCCTTGATCAATACTGCGTCATTGCCCAATCCAACATGGACGACTTTGCATCCCTCACGCGCGAGGAGATCCAAGGAGCGATGCAGCAAGGACTTGCCTTGCAGCGGCAAGACCAGTTCTGGAACCGCGAACACCCGAGCCAGAGAACTGTAATCGGCAGGCGCGGCAAGCAATATCCCGATCGGGGGTGACGCATTCGTTGACTCAGCCACTCAATACGCTCCACGTCCAGTGATGACTGCGGGGATCGTCTTCAGCAGCAACCGCACGTCTGCCCGAAGGCTTTGTGTCTCGATGTATTCAACGTCGAGCTTGACCTGCTCCGAGAAGGGGATCTCCGAGCGACCAGACACCTGCCAGATGCAGGTGAGACCTGGCGTCACATCAAGCCGGCGCCGATCGTCCAAGGTGTAGCGCTCGACCTCACTGACCAGCGCGGGGCGAGGCCCGACAAGGGTCATATCACCCTTGAGTACACACCAGAGCTGAGGCAACTCGTCAATGCTGGTTCTCCGGATCAGGCGACCGATCCAGGTGATGCGCGGATCGCGCCGCATCTTGAAGGTCACACCCTCACGATGCTGATTCAGGCCTTCGAGCTTGCGACGCAACTCCTCCGCATTGACAACCATGGACCTGAACTTGGGAAAGGCAAATGGCTTGCCCCACTTGCCGACCCGCGTCTGCCAGAACAGGGCTGGCCCGCCATCGGTGAGCTTGATCGCCAGCGCGACCGTAACCATCAGCGGCGACGCCACGAGCAAGGC
>JALRBB010000092.1 GCA_023257915.1 Quisquiliibacterium sp.
TGCGAAGAGGTCCGTGCAGCAGGCTACGAAGGCTTCGTCTTCGATGCGCCGGCGGTAAGCTGATCGGGAATTGAACGTCGAGGATCCAAGAACGTGACCAAGCAAACCCAGGATGCGAAGGCGGAGACGGGTACGGACACCGGAAAACCGGTGCTGGATTACCCGTTTGAGACCGTACCCGAAACTGGCAAGGCGATCGCGGTCGCCGATGGCGTGCTGTGGATTCGCATGCCGATGCCCGGGTCACTGAACCATATCAACCTGTGGGCACTCGAGGACGGCGAGGGCTGGACGATCGTGGATACCGGTCTGCGCACACCCGAGACGACTGCCGCCTGGCAGGAGTTGCTTGCCGGTGCGCTGGGTGGCAAGCCGATCACGCGGATCATCGTCACGCACATGCATCCGGACCATGTCGGGATGGCCGGCTGGCTGAGCCGGCGCTTCGACTGCCGGCTGTGGATGTCGAAGCTCGAATATCTGACCTGCCGCGTGCTGGTCGCGGATACCGGTCGCGAGGCGCCGGATGACGGGATCGTGTTCTATCGCCGTGCCGGATGGGATGACGAGGCGATCGAAAACTATCGGACCCGTTTCGGCGGGTTCGGCAAGGCGGTGTACACGCTTCCCGACAGCTATCGCCGCATCCGCGATGGCGAGACGATCCGGATTGGCGAGCACGGCTGGCGTGTGGTTGTCGGAACCGGGCATTCTCCGGAACACGCCTGCCTGTACTGCGAAGGGCTGGGGCTGCTGATTTCTGGCGACCAGGTCTTGCCGCGCATTTCGTCGAACGTGTCGGTGTTTCCGACCGAACCGGATGCCGATCCGCTTGGCGACTGGTTAGGTTCGCTCGAAAAAATCGCGCGCGAAGTGCCTGACGACGTGCTGGTTCTTCCAGCGCACAATGAGCCGTTTCGGCGTCTGCACGCGCGCCTGGGCGGCCTGGCGCGCGGTCATCACCGGGGGCTGGAGCGGCTGCGTCGCACACTGGCCGAGCCGCGTCGCGCCATTGATGTGTTTGGCGCGTTGTTTGCGCGCAAGATCGGTAACGAGGGCAACCTGCTGAGCATGGCCACCGGCGAGAGCATCGCGCACCTGAATTACCTGCTGCACCTGGGCGAGATTTGCATGGAGTTCGATGAGCAGGGCGTTGCCTGGTACCGGAACGCCTGAAGCCTGGCAACAGCTTGCGCGTGCGTCACGGCGCGGGTCATCGAACCCGCGTCGAACGGATGCCTCGGCGTTTTAGCTGCGCCGCATCACCGCCGAGATCCGCTCGAGCAGCATCTCGGTGGATCCGTCGACGAAATTGGCCAGCCGTGCGCCAATCAGATGGCGGCCGAACGGATATTCCTCGCGCAGACCCTCGGCGCCCATCGCCTGCATCAGCAGCGGCAACTGTCGGTCTGCCATTCGCGTCGCCAGCAGCTTGGCCTGGGCGGCGATCAGCATCGCATCCTGCCCGGCATCGAGCAGGCCGGCCGCCTGGTTGACCATCATCCGGCAGGCCGCCAGTTCGCTGCCGGCTTCGGCCAGGCGCCAGCGCCAGCCCTGGTGCTCGGCCAGCGGCACGCCAAAGCTGTGGCGGCGTTCGCCATAGTCGGATGCGATCCGTAGTGCTTCGCCGACCATGCCGCAGGACATCGCCGCGATATAGGTGCGCGCACCGTTGATCGACGCCAGTGCTGCCTTGAAGGCTTTGCCTGGTGGCTGCAGCATCTCGTCGTCGCGGGCGATGTAGCCGTCCAGCCTGAACCCGCCGGTGCCCAGCGTGTGCTGGCCGGCCATCGCGAACGCGGGCTCGCGTATGAAGCCTTTGCGCTGCCCATCGATCAGAAAGCCGGCGATGCCACGCGCCCCGGAACCGGCCTCGGTTTGTGCGTACATCACGATCACATCCGAGATCGCAGTGTTCGTGATCCAGGCCTTGGCGCCGTCGATGCGCCAGCCGTCGGCGCCTCGGGTCGCGGTGGTCGTGATCGCCGAGAAGTCGGAACCCGCACCAGGCTCGGTCAGCGCGACGCTGCCAAAGCGGCGCCCGTGGATGATGTCGGCGACGTAGCGGCGCGCCACGTCGGGTGCCGCCTCGCGGGCCAGCTTGTTGGCGACGTTGCCGGTGTTGATCACCGACATCGTAAAGCCGAAATCGACCGCGGCCAGGATTTCGGACATTCGCACCTTGGCCGAAAATGGCAGGCCCAGTCCGCCCCATGCGACCGGCAGTTCGACCCGGGTCAGCCCGATGTCGGCGACTTGCTCGAATACCTCGCGACCGATCCGGCGTTCGCGTTCCCAGGCCGGAACTTGCGGGGCGAGTACCTCGCGCGCGAAGCGCTCGGTGCGTTGCAGAAAGGTCTGGATATCGGTTTCGGTCGTCATGCGCGAATATTACGGCAGTGATCGAGACTTGGCCGAGATCGAAGAACCGGAGAACGAAACCGTGAACCAGGGTGTGAACGACACCGCAAACGCAGCAGACAGACAGGCCCTAAACCAGCGCGAATACCGCGTGGGGAGCGCAGCTTTGTCTGACCAGTCCTTGCGTCATGCCGCGATCGATGCGCAGGCACACCTGCATCATGCCTACCTGATCGGCTTGCAGCTGATGGTGTCCTCGCGCGAGGGGCCGACGGTGGTCGGCGACTGGATGTTTCGGCTATTTCGTCGCCAGCATCACGAGAAGTTCCTGTCCAGCTTCGCCAAGCTTGGGCTGCGGGAGCTGCCGCATGCGCTCGCCTGCGCCCGCTATCACGTGCTGTCCAACGCGATCGGCGGAGTTGCGGTCGAGTACATGGAGGAGGGACCGACCAAGGCCTGGGTGCGCTTTCGCTATCCGCGCTGGATGTACGCAGGGCCGGCGATCTGCGGCGTGCCGGTCGAGGCGAGCCGCGGTTTCCTGCGGGGTTGGTATGCGCACAATGGGGTATCGCTCGGGAATCCGAGGCTGAGGTTCGTTTGCGTCAGCGAGGACATGACCGGCGAGTTCGGGTTTTGTGGTTATTTCGAGGAATGCGAACACGATCTGGCCGACGAGGAGCGCTTGCATTTCGCGCCTGGCGAGCTGCCGCCGCGCTTTGATCCGGATGCGCAGCCGATCCCGCCGCAGGAGCAGTGGAACGATGAGCGGCTACGCAAGGCCAATCGCAACTACGCGGTCGAGTACATCCGCAACGGCCTCGTCGAGCTGGCCGCGGTGATCGGCGCCGAACGCACCCGTGAGCTCGGCGGGCTGGCCGCCCGGCTGGTCGGCATGCAGTGCTGGCGAGAAACCGCGCAGATGGTCGGCACCACCGATGGTGGCATCGACCAGGCTGGCGAGTACCTGCACAGGATGCTGGCCGGCATGGATGACGAGATCGATCCCCCGGTGCCGCTGGAAACCGGTGGTGTCGGACTCAGTCAGCGCGGGCTTCGAATCGTACGCGGCATCGATGGTGATGAACGCAAACTTTTGCTCGATTGTTGGACCCAGTTGTGGGTCGGAGCGGTACGAGCCCATCGGGAGATGCTCGATTTGCGCTATGAGTGGGCCGATGTCCGGATGTTCTGGCAGCTTGTTTCAAGGCGCTGAGCGGTCATGACTTATCGAATCGTTTGGTTTAAGCGTGATCTGCGTATCTCTGATCATCAGCCTCTCGTGGAGGCGGTCAAGCACGGGCCAGTGTTGTGTCTTTACGTGGTCGAACCGAGCCTGTGGTCAGAGCCGGATGCCGCAGCTCAGCACTACGGATTCGTTGGCGAGTCGCTCAGGGCCTTGGATGACAGCTTGCGTCCTCTGGGTACACGCTTGCATATCGCGGTGGGTGAGGTGGTTCAGATACTCGCCCGCTTGCATGCGCAGGCGCCGTTCGAAGCGGTGCATGCGCACCAGGAAACTGGCAATGCAAAGACGTTTGCGCGCGATCTGGCCGTCGGAACGTGGTGTGCTGAAAATCGTGTCGGCTGGCATGAATGGCCGCAATTCGGGGTCGTACGTGGCTTGCGCGATCGCGGCCGATGGCAGTCGCACTGGGAACGGCAGATGGGGGCATCCTTAGTTGCGGCGCCGTCGTCGATCCCGACAGCGTCGGTCGTCAGCGACCTTGTACGGTCGTTTGACAGTCGCGCAATGCCCGAGGCATTCGATCTGGGGCTCGACCCATATCAGCCGCCTGGCCGTCAGCGGGGTGGCAGGGCTCGAGCCCTGACGGTACTGAACGATTTCATCGCGGAGCGCAGTACCCGTTACCGAGGCGGAATCTCTTCGCCATTGAACGCTCCGGACGCCTGTTCGAGACTTTCGCCCTTTCTTGCGCATGGTTGCTTGAGCATGCGCGAAGTCGTGCAGGCCACTCGCCTGAAAATCCACTCGTTACCCGGCGATGCGAAGCGTCAACGACAAGGCTTGCAGTCGTTCAGCAGTCGGCTGTATTGGCATTGCCATTTCATCCAGAAACTTGAAAGTGAACCAGAGCTTGAGTGGCGCAACCTGCATCGTGGCTACGACGGACTTCGTGAGCCAGGCTGGAACGCTGAACATTTCGACGCACTGGTCAGTGGGCGCACTGGCTGGCCTATGGTTGACGCCTGTGTCGCCATGTTGCGCGAGACCGGATGGCTGAATTTTCGGATGCGGGCGATGCTGGTTTCGGTCGCCGCCTATCCTCTCTGGCTGCACTGGCAACCCGTCGGACAGTGGCTCGCGCGGCAGTTTCTCGACTATGAACCCGGCATCCATTGGCCACAGATGCAGATGCAAGCCGGCACAACCGGGATCAACACCACCCGTGTTTACAACCCGGTCAAACAGGCGATGGATCATGATCCAGCCGGTCATTTCGTGCGCCGCTGGCTACCCGCGCTTCGGCGCGTTCCCGATAGCTGGCTGTTTGAGCCATGGCGCATGGGCCTGGAGTTACAGGCGCGCATTGGTGTGCGGGTCTGTCAGGAAATCGCGATGCCGCCGGTTGACCTGGCGGATGCGCTGCGGCAGGCGAAGGCACGCGTGCATGCTCGCCGCCAAGAACCCGAGGTAAAGGCCGCAAAGGCTGCAGTGATTGAGCGTCACGGTTCGCGAAAGCGGATGCCGGGAAGCACCCGGGACGACAGCGGCGAGGAGCGCCCGACCAGACATCGCAGCAAACGTACCGACGCTTCGGAGCAGATGGCGCTCGATTTCTGAGCAACAAGCTGCTGCGCTCACCGAATGCTTGCTCTAGGGTCGCGTCCGGGGCGCGGAGCGCCCGGCGCGATCGACACGAGTCAGGTTTCGTTCAGCCCCTTGCCCGGATACGGATGGGTGGCGATCCAGTGACGGGCGATGTCGACACGGCGCGTGATCCACACGCCGTCGTGCTGCGCGACATGATCCAGAAAGCGCTGCAGGCCGAC
>JALRBB010000133.1 GCA_023257915.1 Quisquiliibacterium sp.
CGAACCCGGCAGGAATGCGCGAACGCTGTTGACCATAACCGTCAGGCCGCCCTTCACCTTACCGGTGATGGCGCCGGTGACCAGCGAACCGTCGTTCAGAGCAGCTTCCAGAGCATTCCAGGCTGCAATACGCTTGGCGCGATCACGCGACAGGCGGGTCTCACCATAACCATTTTCAAGAGCATCGATCGCGACCGACACGAAGTCGCCTTCAGCGACATCGAGTTCGCCTCGGTCGTTGTAGAACTCTTCGATATCGATGTAGCTCTCAGATTTCAGGCCGGCATTGACGACCACGAAATTGTGATCGATGCGCACCACCTCGGCGGTGATGACTTCGCCCGAGCGCATTTCCTGGCGCGTCAGGGATTCTTCGAAAAGTTTGGCGAAACTTTCTTCAACAGCTGCTGTAGTCAATTTGAATTTCCGATTTTCGGTAAACACGCCGGCGCAAGCAGTGAGCGGCCATTGCCGCGAAGCGCAGGAACCAGCGGAGTTCATGCCATGCGCTCCCATCAGCGACTTGTCGGCCGACGACGGAAGCACCCCAGTGAAACCCCCACTTTGCCGTGACGACCGGATCAGTCCCGAAACGCCAGCGGCCGAAACCGGAAACCCGGCTCAGCGAGGATCTCGACGCCGGTAGGCTTCGAGCACCGCCTCGACCGTCTGTTCGATCGAGAGATGGGTGGAATCGAGCACCAACGCCCCTTCCGCGGGCTTGAGCGGAGCGACCGCACGCGCTGAATCACGTGCATCCCGTTCCTCCAGGTCCCGCAAAAGGTCGGTAAGCTTAGCCGAAAATCCCTTTTCTATCAACTGCTTATAACGTCTTTGCGCTCTTGACGCAGCACTCGCGGTCAGAAACACCTTCAGATCTGCGTCGGGAAAGATCACCGTTCCCATATCTCGACCATCGGCCACCAGCCCGGGAGAGCGGCGAAATCGGCGCTGCAACTCGACCAGCACCGCGCGCAACGGCGGATGCACCGCGACCCGCGAAGCGGCGGTACCGACCTGCTCGGCGCGAATCGCAAGAGCGATGTCTTCGCCGCCGAGCAGGATGCGCTCTCCTTGAAAGACCGGTTCGATCTGCCCTG
Source organism: Quisquiliibacterium sp. (assembly GCA_023257915.1). Taxonomy (GTDB): domain Bacteria; phylum Pseudomonadota; class Gammaproteobacteria; order Burkholderiales; family Burkholderiaceae_E; genus Quisquiliibacterium. Next base: position 1,101 of record JALRBB010000133.1, read on the forward strand.
CGAGCTGTGAGAGCGCCAGCCCGTCGTCCAGCGACACAGCCTCGCGCAAGGCCAGCAGCCCGACGATCCGGTACAGCGCACCCGAGTCCAGGTAGTGCCATCCAAGCACCGCGGCAACCCGTTGCGCAATGGTCCCTTTGCCCGATGCGGTCGGTCCGTCGATCGCAATGACCTGAGGCAGTTGCGGCGCGTGCGCAGCGTCAGTCATCGACTTCCGCGAGCGATAGCCCGGCGCTGCGCGCCAGGCTGCCAAAGCCCGGAAACGAGGTTGCTACGTTCACCGTATCCAGAATCCTCAGCTCGCCGGCCGCCCGCAGCGCAGCGATCGCGAAGGCCATCGCGATCCGGTGGTCGCCATGCGACTCGATGGTGCCGGTGCCAAATGCCGGCTGGCCATCGGCCCTGCCGTCGATGATCATGCCATCCGGAGTTGCCTGCGCCGCGACTCCAAGGGCCTGCAATCCATCGGCCATCACCGCGATCCGGTCGGACTCCTTGACCCGCAACTCCTCGGCACCGGTCACCACAGTGCGCCCGGACGCGCAGGCGGCAGCAACGAACAGCACCGGGAATTCGTCAATCGCCAGCGGCACCAATTCAGCGGGTACCTCGATGCCGCGAAGCGGTGCATGGCGCACCCGGATGTCGGCAACCGGCTCACCGCCGACCTCACGCAGATTGCGCAGTTCGATGTCCGCGCCCATCAGCTTCAGGATGTCGAGGATGCCGGTGCGGGTCGGGTTCACGCCGACATGCTCCAGCAGCAGATCAGAGCCTGGAGCGATCGAGGCCCCGACCAGAAAAAACGCGGCTGATGAAATATCCGACGGCACGTCGATGTCGGTTGCCCGCAGGCGCTGGCCGCCCTGGACACCAACCCGGTTGCCTGAGCGCGACACTGCGACTCCGAATCCGGCGAGCATCCGCTCGGTGTGGTCGCGAGTCGGAGCCGGCTCACTGACCGAGGTCTCACCTTGCGCGTAAAGCCCGGCCAGCAGCAGTGCGGACTTGACCTGCGCGCTGGCGACCGGCATGTCGAAGTCGATTCCGTTCAGTGCATCGACCGGGCGGATACGCACCGGTGGCTTGCCGTCCTGGGTTTCGATGCGGGCTCCCATGCCCGCAAGCGGATCAGCGACCCGGCGCATCGGCCGCTTGCTCAGGCTTTCGTCGCCAATCAGCGTCGATTCAAAGCCTTGGCCGGCCAGCAGGCCGATCAGCAGTCGCATTGCGGTGCCGGCGTTGCCGCAATCGAGCGGCGTCGCACTTGGGCGCAGACCATCAATCCCAACGCCATGCACCGTGACGCGTCCCTGGTCCGGGCCTTCGATGCGCACGCCGAGCGCGCGAAACACATTCATCGTCGAGATTGCGTCGGCGCCTTCAAGAAAACCGCTCACATGCGTGGTGCCGTCGGCGATCGCTCCGAGCATGATCGAGCGATGGGAGATCGACTTGTCGCCTGGCACCCGAAGGCTGCCAGACAGCTTGCCGCCGGGGGAGACCCGGAAAGCGTGCGACATTTGGGGATTCCTGTCTTGTGAGTGAATGGCCGCGCCGTCCCGGTCAGCTGAGCCGGCGAAGCGCCATTCTAGCGGTGCTGATCAGCGAGGCGGCGCCGGCAGCCGGGCCCGCCACTCGGCGGCAACGCCAAAGGTCTCAACCAGAGCCTGGCGATCCTGCTGTTCGAGAGCCGCAATGATCGAGCGCAACTGATCCTCGAACAGACGGGCGCATTCGAGCACCGCATCACGATTGTCGAGCACGATGTCGGCCCAAAGACTGGCCGACGACGCACCGATTCGAGTGGTATCCCTAAGCCCGGCACCGGCGAATCGCAAGGCATCCTCGGCACGCGAACCGCGCGCAATCGCGGCACAAAGCGCAAACACTGCCGCGTGGGGCCAGTGCGAGACTTCAGCAAAGACCTGATCGTGATCCTGCGCGTCCATCTGGCTAACGCGCGCGCCGAGGCTCGTCCAGAAATCTTGAACACCCTCAAGCGCCTGCGAATCAGTTTCCGCTTGCGGACACAGCAAGGTCAGACAGGACTCGAACAGGTCGGGGCGCGCGGCGCGCGGGCCATGGCGCTCGCCACCGGCGATCGGATGCGCAGCGACGAAGCGAGCAAACCGCGAGCCAAGCGCACTGCGGGCGGCAGCAATCGTGCTGCGCTTGGTGCTGGCCACGTCGGTCAGGAGTGCTTGGTCGCCCAGGTTGGCCGCAATCTCGTCGAACAGCCCCGGCATCGCCGGAATCGGCGCAGCCAGCACGACGAGATCGACGCCATCGACCGCCTGAGCCGCGCTCTCAGCCATCCGGTCGAGCAGGCCCAATTCGAGCGCCAGCGCGGCATCCGCCCCCGGCGCGTAGCCGACGACTTCGCCAGCGACTCCGCGGGCACGGGCCGCCGCGGCGACCGATCCGCCGATCAGGCCAAGGCCAAGGACCGCAATGCGTTGAAACCGGGGCACGGAACGATCGAAGCCGGCGCCGGCGTTCACGCCGGCGTCAGCGCTTTCTGAAGCGCCGCGAGAAATGTCTCATTCTCTTGCGGCAGTCCGACTGACACCCGAAGCCACTCAGGCAGACCATAGTTTCCGACCGGACGCACAATGACGCCGGCACGTAGCAGGCGCTCGTACACGCCAGGCGCATCACCAACCCGCACGAGCACGAAGTTGCCATACGAGGGCACGTACTGCAGGCCCATCTGCTCGAAGGCGGACTGCAGCCGCTGCAGACCTTGCATGTTGACTTCGTAGCTGCGGTCCAGAAACTCCTGATCCTGAAGGGCCGCCACTGCTGCCGCCTGCGCCATCGAATTGACGTTGAACGGCTGGCGCACCCGGTTCAGAAGATCGGTCAGTTCGGCCTGCGCCAGCCCAAAGCCGACCCGCAAACCTGCTAGCCCGTAAGCCTTCGAAAAGGTGCGTGAAATCAACAGGTTCGGATGCCTGCGCAGCCATTCGCTGGAGTCGAAACGCAACTCGGCCGGCAAGTATTCGTTATAGGCCTCGTCAAGCACGACCACCACATCAGCGGGAACCCTGGCGAGAAACCGCTCGATCATAGGCGCCGGCACAAAGGTGCCAGTCGGGTTGTTGGGGTTGGCGATGAACACCAGCCGGGTGTCCGGAGCGATCGCGTCGGCCATCGCGTCCAGGTCATGGCCGAGATCACGCGCCGGCACGACGATCGCGCGTGCGCCGACCTCTTGCGTCGCCAGGGCGTAGACCGCGAACGAATGTTGTGCATAGACGATCGACTGGCCGGGTTGCACCAGCGCGTGCGCGGCGAGCTCCAGAATGTCATTGGAGCCGTTGCCCAGGGTGATCCATTCCGGGGGCACCGAGTAGCGACGTCCAATCGCAGCCTTCAACTCAAAGCCGTTCGAATCCGGGTAGCGCCCCAGCTCCGCGACTTCACGCATCATCGCGGCGCGCGCTGAGTCCGGCATGCCGAGCGGGTTTTCATTCGATGCGAGCTTGACGATCTGCGCTTCATCGAGCCCGTATTCACGGGCCAGTTCGGAGATCGGTTTACCGGCCTGGTAGGGGGCAATGCGCCGGACGTAATCGGGAGCGTGGATGTTCATGCGTAAAACCTGATGATCTTTGGACGACGGAAATCGCAGGCCCGGGCTCAGCCGGCCCGGGGATAGGAGCCAAGCACCTTGTAGAACGCCGCCTGCTGACGCAACTCGGCCAGGGCGGCTGCGACCGGCGGATCGTTCTGGTGGCCGA
>JALRBB010000179.1 GCA_023257915.1 Quisquiliibacterium sp.
CTCCAGCAATTGCGCCGGCTCAACCAGCTTCCAGACCAGCCCCCAGCGCTCGGCGTCCTGCGCGCTGATCGCATCGCCAAGCAGGCTTGCGGCCATCACCCGTGCCCGGCCGGCAAGCCGTGTCATCAGCCAGGTAGCGCCGACGTCCGGCACCAAACCGAGCTTCGGGACGAAAGTGAGGACAAACTTCGCCTCCGAAGACATCAGCACGACATCCCCAGCAAGCGCGATACCCACCCCACCGCCCGCAGCGACACCGTTGATCGCGCAGACCACCGGGACCGGCGCTTCGTTGAGAGCCCGCGCCAGCGCAATCACTTTCTCGAACGAGGCACGGTTGGCGTTTTCACGCTGCTCCTCGCTGAGCGGTGATGCAAAGCGTGGCCCGACCAAATCGGCGCCCGAACAAAAACCACGCCCTGCTCCCGTAATCAGCAAAGCCCCGGCACCAGCGGCAACCGCCTGGTCGATCGCGCGCGGAATCTCCAGAAACATCTCGGCATTGAGCGCATTCAAGGTGTCGGGCCGATTCAACGTGATCGTGGCGATGCGGTCTTCCAGCGCGAGCGTGATCGCGGTAAAGGCCTGCGGGGTCGAAGATGCCTGGATGTTCATCGCAATCAGCTCGCTAACTGGGTTGCAAGGTTGAGAAGACCGCGCTGATTCAGAACAGCGAGGAGCTGAGCTTGCGCCGCCAGGCCGACACCAGCTGCGGCTGCGAAGCTGCCAGCTCGAAGACCTGGATCATCGTCTTGCGCCCGATGTCCTCGCCGAAGGCCCGATCGCGCTGGACGATCTCGAGCAACTGCTCAAGCGCCGGCTCCCAGGCCTTGTGCGCGATGCAGTGCTGAGCCAGATCAAGCCGGGCCTGCAGATCCCCCGGGTTAGCGGCGATTCGCGCCTCGAGCTCCGGCGACGGTGGCAGCCGGTTTTCCTCAAGCACCGCCTGGATACGCGCGGCGAGCGCCTGCGCATGCGGATCGATCTTGCCCACGGCCGACAGCGCCTGCATCTGTTCATGAGCGGCTGGCGCGTCATCACTGTCGAGCAATAACTGCGCATAGGTCATGCGGGCAATGTCGCTGGACGGATCCAGTGCGAGAGACTTCTTCAGGTGCGAGGCTGCAGTTTCACGATCGCCCTGCTCGATTGCGGTCATCGCCGCATCGAGCTCGATTTCCGCCGGATTGGGCATCAGCCGGTCAATGAATTCGCGCAGCTGACTCTCGGGCAGCGCTCCCTGAAACTGGTCGACCGGCCGGCCGCCGACGATCGCAAACACCGTCGGGATCGAGCGGATCCGGAAGTGCTGCGCGAGCTGTTGTTGCTCATCGGTGTTGACCTTGACCAGCTTGAAGCGCCCCTGGTATTGCTGCTCGAGCTTTTCGAGCATCGGCCCAAGCGACTTGCACGGGCCACACCATGGGGCCCAAAAATCGAGGATGACAGGCACCTGCATCGACGCATCGATGACATCAGCCTGGAAGGTTTCAATCGTGGTGTCCATGGCGAAAACTCAGCAGTGAACTTGGGTTTGACCCGGGGGAAAGGGATAGGCCGAGACGGCATGCGCCGGCAACGCGGCCAAGCTGCAATGGTGCCACGACTGGCGCGCCGCTCAGTAGGCCTGCAGATCCGGATCAAGCACCTGCCCTTCATCGAGCTGCACTCCAAAGGTGTTCAGCAGCATCGACACCTGGGTGTACTGCCCGACCGTGAACACCAGATCCATGCACTGGCGCTGATCAAAGTGCGCGCCGAGCGCCTGCCAGGTGGCATCCGAAATGAACTGGCGCTGATGCAACTCGTCGCAGCCGCGCAGCAGCGCCCGATCCGCCTCGCTCCAGACCGGCGAGTCGGCGCCGAGCTTGATCGCCTCGATCTCTGACGCAGTCAGTCCGGCCCGCTCGCCGATCGGACGATGCTGTGTCCACTCATAGCCGCTGCGGCACAGATAGCCGACACGCAGGATCGCAATCTCGCGCTCGCGCGCCGGCAGCGAGTTGCGCTTGCTGAGCACGTAATTGCCCCAGGACAAGAACGCACGCAGCGCCTGCGGGTTATGCAGCATCGTGCGGAAAATGTTCAGCACCGGCCGCTCGCCCATTGGCGCGACGGTCTGTGCCTGTTCATCGTTCCACTGATCGGGGCCTAGCGGCGGGATTCTCGGGGTAGTCAGATGCATCGGGTGAGCCTTTCAGTCGAAGTTCAACAGACCGGGCGAGTGCCGGTCGTCAGCCGCCGGCGGACTGCCGGCCGCAGGTTTTGCCTTGCGCGGCGGGCGCGGTGCGCTGAATGTGCGCACCCGCGACGGATCAAAGGCACGCAGCAGGGCCCGCGCCTGGTCGTGATCGGCAGCCAGCCAAGCGTCGATCGCATCCGGCTCAAGCAGCACCACCGAGCGCTTTTCGTCACCGGGCGCGTGAAACCGGTTCATCACCGGATGCGCGTCGGCATTGATCGTCAGCATCGAAAACGACTGCACGATGTCACCGCCGGGCGCTCGCCATTGCTGATGAATGCCAGCGATCGCCAGCGGCGCGCCATCGGCCGATTCGATGCGCCAGCGCACCGCCTTGCCAGTCTCATAGCAGGGTTCGTAAACCGCATCAGCCGGCACCACGCACCATTGCGCGCGCTTCCATGCATCGCGAAAGCTCGGCTTTTCGGCGACGGTTTCGGTGCGCGCGTTGTAGCACTGGCGATAGTTCAGGCCATCGCGCGACCAGGGCGGAATCAGCCCGAACACCGCTAGCTCGGCTCGGCGCGCGCTGCCCACGCCAAGGATCATCGGCGCGACATGACCCGGATAGGCATCGGCAACATAGTCGGTGCGATAGGGGGCGACACCGAAGACCGCACGCAGGCGGTCGGGGCTGGTCGGGGCGTAGTTCGCGCACATCGCGTCATTGTGCCGTCGAAAACCGCCATCGACCGGATCGCCTGGCGAAATGCGCCGTCTTGTCACCCACAGCGCTGTGCTAGCTTGCGACTTGCCTTGCGATGCCCCGGAGAATGGCGATGCTCAAATGGAAAGTCGGCGACGTAACGATCACGAAGATCGTCGAGATGGAATCGGTGGGCGGCTCGCGCTTCATCCTGCCGCAGGCTAGCCGCGAAGCCGTGTCGCACCTGGACTGGATGAAGCCGCACTTCATGTCCGACGACGGTCGGCTCAAGATGAGCGTGCATGCGCTGGTGGTGCAAACCCCCACCCGACGCATCATCGTCGACACCTGCATCGGCAACGACAAGCAGGGCCGCTTCGTGCCCGGCTGGAACAATCTGCAAGGTCCGTTCCTGCGAGATTTGCAGCAGGCCGGCCATTCCCGTGAGGACATCGACACGGTGCTGTGCACGCATCTGCATGTCGACCATGTCGGCTGGAACACGATGCTGGTCGACGGCCAATGGCAGCCCACTTTTCCAAACGCACGCTATCTGATGGGCCGCACCGAGTTCGAGTATTGGCACGCCCGCCAAGACCATGAAGAGCAAAGCGCGGTGTTCGGCGACTCGGTGCGCCCGGTCTTTGAGGCCGGCCTGGTCGATCTGGTCGAGACCAGCCACCGGGTTTGCGACGAGGTACGTCTGGTGCCCACCATCGGCCACACGCCCGGGCATGTCAGTGTGCAAATCGAATCGCGCGGTGAACACGCGCTGATCACCGGCGACTTCGTGCACCATCCCTGCCAGATGGCCTACCCGGGCTGGGCGTCGGCGGCCGACGTTGACGCCGAGCAATCCACCCGCACCCGCTGGGATGTGTTCGGGCGGCTGGCCGGCACACCGACGCTGGTGATCGGCACCCACTTCGCTGGAGCCAGCGCCGGGCGTATCGTGCGCGACGGCGACGCCTTCCGGCTAGCGACCGAATGACGAGACCATCCAGATGACGAGGAGAGACTCTTGAAACACGGCATGATCAGTGCGCCGCAACCCGAAGCGGTCGAGGCAGGGCTCGACATCCTGGCCGCAGGCGGCAATGTGGTCGATGCGGCGATCGGCGCGGCGCTGGTGCAGACCGTCGTCGATCCGCAGATGTGCGGCATCGCCGGCTTCGGCTCGATGCAGATCTATCTGCCCGAGCACGGCGTACACACCTTCATCGATTTCCATGGTCGCGCGCCGCAGGCCACGCGACCGGAGATGTGGCAGGACAAGATCGTGCGCGAATGCGACGACGGCTTCGGTTTCGTGCTCAAAGGCGAAGTCAATGAAATCGGCTACCAGTCGGCGACCACTCCGCTGACAATCAAGGCCTTCGACGAGGCGCTCACCCGCTTTGGCAGCCGCACGCTAGCCGAGCTGATCGGCCCTGCGATCGACTACTGCGACAACGGCTTCGCGGTGCGGCCCGATGTGCATGCATTCTGGATGCAGCCGGCGCAGTACGGCCGTATTGAACGCATCCGTGTGCTGCGCGACCATCCGGCCACTGCGAAGATTTACACCAAGCTCGACGGCAGCATCTACAAGGTGGGCGAGGTACTGCGCAACCCGGACATGGGGCGTACCTACCGGCGCATCGCCGAGCAAGGCGTTGATGATTTCTACCATGGCGAGATCGCGCAGCGGATCGCGCGCGACATGGCGCAGCACGGCGGGCTGATCGGTCTGCAGGATCTGGCCGATTGCCGCACCGAAAACTGCGAGCCGCTATGGACCACCTACCGCGGTCACCGGGTGGCCACCAACCAGCCGCCAGGCGGCGGGCTGATGATCGTGCTGATGCTCAACATCCTGGAGAACTTCGATCTGGCCGCGATGGGACACAACTCGGCCGACTACATTGCGACCGTGTCCGAAGCGATGAAGATTGCCACCGCCGAGAAGGATGCCCGGATGGGCGATCCGCGCTTCGTCGACATCCCGATGGCCGAGCTCACGTCCAAAGAATTCGCGGCACGCATGGCCGAGCGGATCCGACGCGGGGAGAAGACCCATGTGCCGCGCCTGAACGCCGGCAATCCGGAGAGCCGCAACACCACGCATATCTGCGTAGCCGACACCAAGGGCGCGGTGGTGACGATGACGCACTCGCTCGGCTCGAGCTCTGGCGTGGTTACCGATGGGCTGGGCTTCATGTACAACAACTGCATGATGGTGTTCGACCCGCGCCCCGGGCGCGCCGGCTCGCTGGCACCAGGCAAGGCCCGGTTTTCGGCAATGTCGCCAACCTTGGTGTTCCGTGATGACAAGCCGTTCTTTGCGGTCGGCGCACCGGGCGGCACCACCATCACGATGGGCAACCTGCAGGCGATCCTGAACGCGGTGGACTTCGACATGAGCGCGCAGCAGGCGGTCAGCGCGCCGCGTTTTTGCGCCACCTCGGACACGATCGAGCTGACCAACCGCATTTTGCGCGCGACACAGCGCGAGCTTGAGGCGCGCGGCTATCCGGTGCTGCGCCATGCGCACAGCTACATGTTCCCGCTGGTCCATGCGTTACGCATGCACGACGGCCGGATCGATGGTGGCGCCGACCCTGCCAGCGATGGCATCGCGGCGGCGATCTGAGCGCGATCCGCCGCCCGCCAAACCTCTCAATTCAAGACACCGCCCCATGCAACTGAGCACGCTGATCTACGAAACCGATGGCCCGGTCGCCAAGCTGACGCTCAACCGGCCTGAGCGCACCAACGCGATGAACAAGACGATGCTCGAGGAAATTGAGCAGGTCTGCGATGCGGTCGATGCGGACTCGCAAATCCGCGCGCTGGTTGTGACCGGCACTGGCAGTGCGTTCTCGTCGGGCTTCGACCTGAAGGAACAGATGCAGGCGCGCCCGAGCGGCAAGGCGATCTGGCGCGAAATTCTCGATCGCGACTTCCACGCGACGATGCGCTTCTGGTCGCTGTCCAAACCGACGATCGCCGCGGTGCATGGTCCGTGTCTGGCCGGCGCGTTTGAGCTGGCCCTGGCCTGCGACATCACGATTGCCGACGAGACTGCGTTCTTCGGCGAGCCGGAGCTGAAATTCGGTGC
>JALRBB010000234.1 GCA_023257915.1 Quisquiliibacterium sp.
GATCCGGCCCGAGTCGTACCAGGAAATCAACAACTTCTACACCGTCACGATCTACGAGAAAGGTGCCGAGGTCGTGCGGATGCTGCAAACGCTGGTCGGGCGCGACGGCTTTGCTGCCGGGCTGGCGCTCTATCTGCAGCGGCACGACGGCCAAGCGGTGACCTGCGACGACTTCGTGAGCGCAATCGCCGACGCCAACGGCCGCGATCTGACGCAATTCCGACGCTGGTATGCGCAGGCCGGCACGCCGCGTCTGGTCATCAGCGGCCGGCATGATGCGCAGGCGCGCAGCTTCACCTTGACGGTCCAGCAGTTTCCCGGGGCTGGCGCCCGTAATGCGCTCGACGCACCCCACCATATTCCGCTGGCGGTTGGCCTGCTCGGCGCCGACGGAGCCGACCTGCCGCTCAAGCTGCGCGGCGACGCGTCGCAGACGCCGGCAGCGACCACCCGGGTGCTGGAGCTGACCGAATCGGCGCAGACCTTCGTGTTCGAAGACCTGCCGCAGGAACCAGTGCCCTCGCTGCTGCGCGACTTCTCGGCACCGGTGATCGTCGAGTATCCCTACGAAGCCGGGCAGCTGGCATTCCTGGCCGCGCACGACAGCGATCCATTCAATCGCTGGGAGGCCGGCCAGCGGCTGGCGCTCGATGCAATGCTCGCGGTGATGGACGGCGCTGACCCGCATCGGGCGGCGGCAAGCCTGCTCGATGTCTTTGCCGCAACCCTGCGCGACCAGTCGCTCGATCCGGCGTTTCGCCAGCTGATGCTCAGTCTGCCGGGAGAAACCGTGCTGTCCGAACATCTGCCGGTGGTCGACCCAACACTGGTCCGGCAATCGCGCAACGCGATTCGCGCTCTGATTGGCGGCCAGCTCGTAGCGGACTGGCAACAGACCTGGCAGCAACTGGTCGCCGACGGCCCCTACCGTCCGGATGCCGCTGGTTCCGGCCGTCGCGCGCTGCGCAACCTCGCACTCGAGTACTGGATGCAGTCCGGGGATCCGGCGGCGCATCAGGCCGCCCAGACCCAGCTGGCCCAAGCCGATAACATGACCGAGCGCCAGGCGGCACTGCAGGTGCTGGTCAACAGCCCCGTCCCGGCTCGCGAGCAGGCGCTCGCGGACTTCGCAACCGAATTCGCCGACGAGCCGCTGGTGATGGACAAGTGGTTCGCGCTGCAGGCGGCCATTCACCGTCAGCCGCAGGATCCGCCGGTGCTTGAGCGGGTCCGCGCGCTGTGCACCCATCCGCAGTTCTCGCTGCGCAATCCGAACCGTGCCCGCTCGCTGATCGGGAACTTCGTCGCCGGCAATCCGGCCGAGTTCCACGCCGCCGACGGATCCGGTTACCGCTTCTGGGCCGAGCAGGTCGAAGCGCTCGATGCGATCAATCCGCAGGTCGCCGCCCGGATCGCGCGGGCGATGGACCGTTGGCGCAAGTTCACACCGGATCGCCAGCAGGCGATGCGCGCCGCGCTCGAGCGCATCGCGGCGCTGCAGTCGCTGTCGGCCGATGTGCGCGAGATCGTCGGCAAGGCGCTGGCCGTATCATAAAGGCTAAAAGTTCAGGCCAAGGTGAAAGTTTGACCTGTCTGTTGGGTTGTATCGATACCAATAAACTCCAAAGCCACATTCGTCCCCCAATGGTCGTGGGGGTACACAAGGCCATCGTAGAGACGTACTCCTGCATAGTCGGAGCGCGAAGGCCATGGCGTAGCTGAAACGTAAGCGTCATTCACCCAGATCCCTGGTGCGCCGCTGGTAGTAA
>JALRBB010000240.1 GCA_023257915.1 Quisquiliibacterium sp.
CGAACCCATCAGGAATTCATCGACTGAACGCGCGCACTGACGGCCTTCGCGAATCGCCCACACAACCAACGACTGGCCGCGACGCACATCACCAGCCGCGAACACTTTAGTCACGTTGGTCTTGTAGCAGCCTTCGCCATCGGTTGATGCTTTGGCATTCTGACGCGCATCCTTCTCGACACCAAACGCTTCGAGCAGACCACCCACCGGATTGGTAAAGCCCATGGCCAGGAATGCAGCATCGCAAGGCAGCTCGAATTCCGAACCAGCCACTTCGAACATCTTGCCGTCCTTCCAGTCCAGACGCACGCCCTTCAATGCCTTAACGTTACCCTTGCCATCCGTGATGAACTCTTTGGTCGCGACAGCAAAATCACGCGAACAACCTTCGTCGTGCGAGGTGGATGTGCGCAACTTGATCGGCCAGTACGGCCAGACCAGCGGCTTGTTTTCCTGTTCAGGCGGCATCGGCATCAGTTCAAACTGGGTCACCGAAGCAGCGCCTGCCACCGGTTCCACCGCGCGCAGCGCCGCCGGGGTACGCCATCAGTTCAGTGATCCGGTGAACGTGATGATCTCGCGCGATGCGATCGCCGAATATCGGCAGATGCCTGAAGCTGGCTACCAGCCGATCGGCTATCTGTTTTACATCCCGCACGCACAGTGGGATGCGCAGCGCGAGGCGGTCCGGATGCAACGCGAACTCGGCGCGGACGTTCGACTGCTGACGCCGCAGCAGGCGGCGCGGATCGTGCCCGCCGAACTCGACGGCATCGCCGGCGCGAGCCACTGCGCCGACGATGGCATCGTCGATCCGCACGGCATCTGCATGGCCTGGGTCGCGCAGGCGCGAGCGCTTGGTGTGCGCTTCATGCTGGGTCGGGAAGTAACCGGCTTGAGTCATGATGGCGCGAGCTGGCAGGTCCGCACCCGCAACGCGGGCATCGTCTCGGCGCCCGGCAGCGCGGATTCTGACGACGGGTTCAAGGCAAGGCTGCTGGTCAACGCGGCTGGCGCCTGGTCCGGGCGCGTGGCCGCGCTTGCCGGACTGCAGGTGCCGGTTGGGCCAGCACGCCGGATGGTGTTCACAACCGGGCCGCTCGATGCCGCGTTGCGCCTGGGGTATCCGTATCCGCTTACGGTCGACATGGCCACCGGCTTGTGGCTGCGTTCCGAACGCGAGCGTCTGATCTTCGGGCTCAGCAACCCGGAAGACACCGGCTTTTCAGAAGGAATCGACTGGCCCTGGCTCGACAATACGATCGAAGCCGCACTGACGCGATTTCCCTGGTTCGAACAGTTGTCGCTCGACCGACGAGCCTGCTGGTGGGGATACTACGAGGACACGCCGGATCACAACGCAATCCTCGGAGCCATGCCGCAGGCCCCCGGGTGGATCAACGCCTGTGGCTTCTCCGGACATGGCGTGCAGCAAGCCGCGACCGTCGGTCGGCTGATCGCTAGCGAAGCCCTCGGCGAATCCGGCCCGATCGACATCGGCCCGCTCAGGATCGAACGCTTCGCCGGCGGTGCGACGCCCCAGAGCGCCAGCGAACGCCTGATCGTCTAGTGGCCGCTGCCTGGGCCACTGCGGCGAGCCCAGCGCTCCTTGAAGGTCGGACCGGTCGGAATTGTCAGGTCGCGATGATCGGTCCAGCCGCCGGCCATCGGCAGCTGGGCAATGCGACCGCGCTTGCCGCCGACCGCCTTGAGCAATCGCGCAGCAATCCGCACCATCGGGCGGTACAAGCCTGGCCGCCGCGCAGCGAACCGCCAGGCCGCGAGCCCGAGTCGCTCGGTCCACGGACGCAGCCCACGCTCCAGTTGTTTTTCGCGCAACTTGCGCAGCAGATCCGGCAACGGAATCTTCATCGGGCAGACGACATGACACTCGCCGCACATCGTGGCTGCCTGCGGAAGATCCAGCGCGTTCTCGATGCCGACATACGATGGCGTCAGCACCGAGCCCATCGGCCCCGGGTACACCCAGCCGTAGGTGTGGCCGCCGATCTTCTGATAGACCGGGCAGTGGTTCATGCAGGCTCCGCACCGGATGCAGCGCAGCATGTCGTGGAACTCGCCGCCCACCAGCCCGGTCCGCCCGCCATCGACCAGCACAAAGTAGGTGTGCTCGGGACCGTCGACCTCATCAGGCGCGCGGGTACCGGTCAGGATCGAGAAATAGTTCGAGATCGACTGGCCGGTGGCTGAACGCGGCAATAACCGGGCGACCGCCGCCAGATCGTCGAGAGTCGGCAGCACTTTCTCGATGCCGGTCACCACGACATGCACCGGCGGAAGCACGGTGCACATGCCCTCATTGCCCTCGTTGGTGAAGATCGCGACCGATCCGGTCTCGGCAACCAGGAAATTGCCACCGGACACACCCATGTCGGAGGACAAAAAATGCGGCCGCAGAAACTCACGGGCCTCGCGGGTCATCTGCGGAATGTCGGTGAGCCGTGGGCGCTGATGCACCTTGGCGAACAGGTCCGAGACCTCGTCCTTGCTCTTGTGCACCACCGGCGCGACGATATGCGAGGGCGGCTCGTTATCGTTGATCTGCAGGATGTACTCGCCCAGGTCGGTCTCGACCGGCTGAATGCCGGCGGCCTCCAGCGCCCGGTTCAGCGCCATCTCCTCGGAGACCATCGACTTGGACTTGGTCACCTTGCGCACGCCGTGCTTCTTGGCGATCTCGACCACCAGCCGGGATGCATCCGCGGGGGTCTCGGCAAACAGCACCGTGGCGCCACGCGCAGTCGCCTCC
>JALRBB010000271.1 GCA_023257915.1 Quisquiliibacterium sp.
GGCGATCCGCGCAACAAGATCATCAAGGAAGTCGCCCGCCGACTGTCCAAATCGGCCGGCAGCATGAAGATGTTCGACATCGCCGATCGGCTCGAGACGGTGATGTGGGACGTCAAGAAAATGTTCCCGAATCTCGACTGGTTCAGCGCTGTCAGCTATCACATGATGGGCGTCCCGACCGCGATGTTCACGCCATTGTTCGTGATCGCGCGTACCTCTGGCTGGGCTGCGCATGTCATCGAGCAGCGAATCGACAACAAGATCATTCGCCCGAGCGCAAACTATGTTGGCCCGGAGAATCTGAAATTCGTGCCAATCGCCAAGCGCAAGTAGGCCGGGCCAGACCAGCAAAGCACCGGCTATTGCCGTACTCACGGAATTTTCGATGAGAAGAAGCAGTTCGCAGCCGCCGGATTTGTCGCCCGGTGCGCTTATCGGCAAACCGGCCCGGGCGCTGCTGCTCGTCGGTATGGCGGTGCTTTCGCTGATCACCGGACCGGCTGCCGCGCAGCTTGCAGCGCACTCCGGCCCGGTCTTGCTCGCCCAGGCCGGCGCAGGTGCAGAGAGCAACAAGAATTCGGCCCAACCCGCGAACAAGTCGCACAAGCCCCAGGCACGCAAGCCGGTCAAGCGCTCGGCGCCTGCGGCCCGCAAGGCTTCTGCGCCGCGTCCGCCGGCCAGCGCGCCAACTACCCAGAACAAGCCAGCGGTGGCGGCAGCGGCGGCCGGTGCTGCCGGTGCGCTCGCCGCACCAGCCCTGTTTGCAAGCGGATCCGAAGGTCCCCAGGGCCTGTCGATGGCGGCCCCCGGAACCGGCGAACTCACCGGCGTGCCGCCTCAGCCGCTGACAATGCAGGTTGGCTTGTACCAATGCGATCTGAACCGTCGAGTCGAGATCCGCTCGATGGCCGCCGACCGCAGTTCGATGGTGATCGCCTGGCTCGGCAGGGAGCACACGATGACCGGTGTCGACTCTGCCACGGGCGCGCTGCGATACGAGAACCCCGATGTCGGCCTGACCTTTCTGATCATTGTCGGCAAAGCCATGCTGCTGGATAGCCACAAAGGCCAGCAACTGGCGAACGAGTGTCGTCTCTGAGCCGTCCTGCGTCTTTTCAATCTCACCAAGCTTTGCTCCATTCAACCTTTTTTCAACCAGCGCCTGCGTTCTGACATCGCGAACCGGAAACCATCATGACCAACAACGCATTCAAGACTCTGAAGGACTTCAAGCTGAAGTCCGGCAAAACCGCCAAGCTGCATTCGCTGCCAGCCCTGGCGCGCAAGTTCCCCAACGTCAAACGCCTGCCCGTGTCGATCCGAATCGTGCTCGAGTCGGTGCTGCGCAACTGTGACGGGCTGAAGGTCACCCCAGAGCATGTCGAGCAACTCGCCAACTGGAAACCCAATGCCGATCGCATCGACGAGATTCCGTTTGTCGTCGCGCGCGTCGTGCTGCAGGACTTCACCGGCGTGCCTTTGCTGGCAGACCTGGCGGCGATGCGTAACGTGGCGCAGGCCACTGGCAAGAACGCCAAGTCGATCGAGCCGCTGGTCCCCGTCGACCTGGTTGTTGACCACTCGGTGATGATCGATCACTTCGGCACCGGCAAGGCGCTCGACCTGAACATGAAGCTGGAGTTCCAGCGCAATCAGGAGCGCTACCAGTTCATGAAGTGGGGCATGCAGGCCTTCGACACCTTCGGCGTCGTGCCTCCCGGGTTCGGCATCGTGCACCAGGTGAATCTTGAGTATCTGGCACGCGGCGTACACAAGGGCAAGGACGGCGTCGTCTATCCGGATTCGCTGGTCGGAACCGATAGCCACACGACCATGATCAACGGGATCGGCGTCGTCGGTTGGGGCGTTGGTGGCATCGAGGCCGAAGCCGGCATGCTGGGGCAACCGGTGTACTTCCTGACCCCGGACGTGGTGGGTGTCGAGCTCAAGGGCCGTCTGCGTGAAGGCGTGACCGCCACGGATCTTGTGCTGCGGGTCACCGAGATGCTTCGCAAGGAAAAGGTTGTCGGCAAATTTGTCGAGTTCTTCGGCGAGGGCACCCGCAGCCTGGCGCTGCCCGATCGCGCGACGATCGCGAACATGGCTCCGGAGTATGGTGCCACGATGGGCTTTTTCCCGGTTGACGAACGGACGATCGAGTATTTCCAGGGCACGGGCCGCAGCAAGGCGGAAATCGACGCGTTCGAGTCCTATTTCCGTGCACAGGGCCTGTTTGGCATTCCGAAGGCAGGCGATCTCGACTTCAGCAATGTCGTCACGCTGGACCTCGACACCGTGGTGCCTTCGCTGGCCGGACCTAAGCGTCCTCAGGATCGCATCGAAATCGGCCATGTGAAATCGACCTTTGCCGACTTGTTCAGCAAGCCGGTCTCAGACAATGGCTTTAACCAGCCTGCCGATAAGCTGGAAAAAGTCTTCACGGCAGCCGACGGCACCCAGGTGCGCAATGGTGACGTGCTGATCGCCGCGATCACCTCCTGCACCAACACCTCGAACCCGGGTGTGCTGCTGGCCGCCGGTTTGCTCGCCAAGAAAGCGGTCGAGGCCGGCCTGAAGGTGCCCAAGCACATCAAGACCTCGCTTGCCCCTGGCTCGCGGGTCGTCACGACCTATCTGGAAAAGGCCGGCCTGCTGCCGTATCTGGAAAAGCTCGGTTTCTCGGTCGCTGCCTACGGCTGTACCACTTGTATCGGAAACGCCGGCGATCTGACCCCCGAAATCAACGAACTGATCACGAAGAACGACCTGATTTGTGCTGCGGTGCTATCGGGCAACCGCAACTTTGAAGCACGGATTCACCCGAACCTGAAAGCCAACTTCCTGGCATCACCGCCGCTGGTGGTCGCCTATGCGCTCGCTGGCAATGTGAACGTCGACCTGATGACCGAGCCCCTGGGCAAGGGCAAGGGCGGCAGGGAGATCTGGATCGGTGACATCTGGCCGAGCAGCGATGAAGTCTACAAGCTGATGAAGCACGCGATGAACCCGGCTGCGTTCAAGGCCAACTACGCAAAGGTCGATCAGGAGCCGGGCAAGCTGTGGGAGAAGGTCAAAGGCACCAAGGGTCAGGTCTACGACTGGCCCAAGTCCACCTACATCGCTCGCCCACCGTTCTTCGATGGCTTCGAGTCGACCCCATCGGCCACCTCGGGCAACATCAGCGCCGCCCGTGCGCTTGGCGTGTTCGGCGACTCGATCACCACCGACCATATCTCGCCTGCCGGTTCCATTAAAGACACCTCGCCAGCCGGCAAATGGCTGCTGGCCAATGGCGTGCAAAAAGCTGACTTCAACAGCTACGGCGCGCGGCGCGGCAACCACGATGTGATGGTGCGCGGGACCTTTGCCAACGTGCGCATCAAGAACCTGATGATTCCACCCACCGCTGACGGCTCGCGCGAGGAGGGCGGTGTGACCG
>JALRBB010000301.1 GCA_023257915.1 Quisquiliibacterium sp.
GCCCCACTTGCCGACCCGCGTCTGCCAGAACAGGGCCGGTCCGCCATCGGTGAGCTTGATCGCCAGTGCGACCGCAGCCATCATCGGCGACGCCACGAGCAAGGCGCCCCCCGCGACCAGCACGTCAATCAAGCGCTTGATCCTGGCCCCAAGGGTGCGCATCAATCGCCAGCTGGCCTGCATCGCGATCCGCGCAGCCCGCTTTCGGATCGACGGATCAAGCCGCTGCTCCAGACGCCGTAGCTCACGATCATGCTCGCGATCGATGTCACGGAACTTCTGGTCAACAGGATGATTTCGGTGGTTCATGCTCCGGATTTCAACAGCTTCGCGGGGCCGGGTGTGTCAACACTGCAAACTGTTTGAAACCGTTTGGGCAGACCTCCAGGCCGTGGCCCGACTTGCAGCCGCCAGAGCCGGCCGCGCAGCCCGATTCGAGGATTTGCCGGCCACTATGGCCTCGAGCCTGGCCTAATGGCTACAATAGGCCCGCCCCCCTCTTGGAAGACCCCTCAAGTGCAGATCGGAATCCTCGAAGATGATGCCGCGCAGCAAGAGCTTTACAAGCTCTGGTTTTCATCCGCCCAACATGAGTGTCACTGCTACGCCAGCGTCAAGGATTTCACGGCCGCGCTCGAGCGACAGCGCTTCGATTTACTGATCATCGACTGGTCGCTTCCGGAAAGCAGCGGAGAGGCTGCGCTTAAGTGGGTCAGGGAGCATATCGGCTGGGACATCCCGGTTATTTTTGTTACCGCGCACGACGCTGAACTCGATGTTGTCACCGCGCTACGGGCTGGCGCTGACGACTACATCGTCAAACCCCCCAAACTGCTCGAACTCCTGGCGCGCATCGAGTCACTGTCCAGGCGCAGCAAACCAACCGCGACGCAACGATACGGCCCCTATGAGATCGACCATGACGGCAGAACGATCAGCGTTGAGGGCAAACCGGTCGCGCTGACCCAAAAAGAGTTCGAATTGGCGCAATACCTGTTCCAGAACCCGGGAAAACTGCTGTCCCGGGTGCATTTGCTCGAGAAACTCTGGGGCTTGAACGCCGAGGTCGACACTCGCACCGTGGACACCCACCTAAGCCGCATCCGGCGAAAGCTCGGCATCGGACCTGAACGCGGATGGCAGGTCTTTCCGGTCTATGGCTGGGGCTATCGGGTCGAAAGACTCGACAAGGAAGGCGCGTCCACGGACTCGTGACCTGAACGCGAACGATCGGCACGCTGGTTGGACTACCGCCAGGGCTGCGGCGGGCTGACCAATCCACCCTCGGTGTCGACCCAGGCACGCCGCATGAGCCGGATCAGTTGCTCGGACTCCTCGGCAATGGTGCCAGGCCCCCCGGCAATACGGCTCCTCAATCGGCGCAGGGCATGGCGCCCAGTCTCGATTCGGGCAAGCAACCAGGCGCCGAAGTGGCCGTGATGCTTGCGGTAATACAGTAGGGCGCTGCGCATTCGCCACAAGGCCATCTCCGAGCCGAACGCCGGCAAGCCCGCCGATGCCCCGTCCGCAGGCTCCAGCCCGCCGATGCGTCTCACCACGATATCCGGCCAGTACCAGACCTTCCAACCGTACTGCTTGAGTCGGCGGCAAAAATCGATCTCGCCGTAGTACAGGAAAAACCGCTCGTCAAAAGGTCCCACCGAATCCAGAGCAGCACGACGAATGATCGCGAACGCCCCTGGCACCCAGTCGATTTCGATTGCTGCCGGCATGTCGCCCCGAGCATCCCGAGATGGATTTGACGCACGCTTGTGTGCAAAGCCCGGCGCCAGACCAGAGTTACTCAGGCATTCGCCGATTGGCGTTGGGAATTTGAGCGACCCGGAGTGATCCCTGCCGAGAACATCGAGCAGTCGAGCACCCGCCATGCCGACCTGCGGCAGTGCATCCATGCGCGAAATTGCTGCTCGCAATGCATGGCCCTCGATCGACGCATCCGAATTCAACAGGATCAGGTAGCGACCGCGAGCGCGTCTGAAACCGATGTTATTCGCCGCTGCGAAACCGATGTTCTGTTCGCTTCGCACGAGCCGAAACTGCAGAAATTCGCGGGCCACCATGTCGGCCGATCCGTCATCTGACGCATTGTCAACGACGACAACCTCGATATCGCGGCCATCGATCGCGACCTGCAGGTTTTCCAGACACGCCCGTAGCTGCTCGCAGGTGTTGTGCGACACGATGATGACCGATGCATCCGGAGAGCCGGGTTTTCTCATCTGCTTACTCCAGTCGGTGAATCAGTTCCTGGTTTCTGATCAGCCTGCCCAGGCTCGATCTAAGGCGTCGCGCCAGGCTTAGCAGTCCCCATCGTGAACACTGCATTGCGATGGCTATGGTTGATTGGAAACCGACGAGAAAGCCGCCTTGTGTCCGAATTGATAAATGTTTGCCAACATTGGCCGCAGCGCGCGCTGCTTCATGCCTGCAACCGGCCACGAAACTGCCTGATCATGAAAGTCGATCAAATCAGTCAACCTCCCAAGAGACAGGTAGTTGTCAGCCAAAGTCGGAAATTGTTGCGAACCGCGTGCTTGTGGTAGCAGAATCCGCGCCTGCGGCTATTGACAGTGTCGCCGCAGACAGTCCCGTTTGCCCCCCTGGCCCCACCGCAGGGGCCTAAGAATCCAACAATTTATTGCAAGACCCTACGAGGAGGAGACTCTCATGACCGATCAGAGCAAGTCCGAAATCGCAACGCCGGCGCAAAAAGCATCCCCGCCGTCGCGTCGCAAGTTCCTGGGTACCGCCGCAGCAGGTGCAACCGGCGCAGCAATCACCAGCTTCCCGATGATTTCCGTCGCGCAATCGCCGATCGTGCTGAAGATGCAGGGCTCCTGGGGAGCCAAGGACATTTTCAACGAGATGGCCGAGGAGTATGTCAAGCGCGTCAACGAGATGTCTGGCGGACGCCTGAAGATCGACTACCTGGTGGGCGGCGCCGTCGTCAAACCGTTCGAGGTGATGGACGCGGTGAACAAGGGCGTGCTGGACGCCGGACACACGGTACCGGTCTACTGGTACGGCAAGAGCAAGGTTGCCTCGCTGTTCGGTTCGGGCCCGATCAATGGCTGCGATGCCCAGCAGTCGCTGGCCTGGATCTACCGCGGCGGCGGCATCGAGTTGTATCGTGAACTGCTGCAAAAGTTGAACCTGAACGTGGTCGGATTCTTTGCAATGCCGATGCCGACCCAGCCGCTTGGCTGGTTCAAGAAAGAGGTCAAGGGCGCAGCAGATCTGAAGGGCCTGAAGTACCGTACCGTGGGCCTGGCCGCCGACCTGATGCAGCAAATGGGCATGAAGGTCACACAGCTGGCAGGTGGAGAGATCGTTCCGGCCATGGAGCGCGGTGTCATCGAGGCCTTCGAGTTCAACAACCCGACCTCGGACCTGCGCTTCGGCGCGCAGGACGTTGCCAAGAATTACATGATGGGCAGCTTCCACCAGGCGATGGAGTTCTTCGAGATTATTTTCAACAAGAAGAAATACGACGCTCTGCCGGCAGACCTGAAGGCGGTGCTTCAGTACGCGGTTGAGTCCGCATCGTCGTCCAACTGGTGGACCGCGATGGACAACTATTCGCGCGACCTGCAGGTGCTGATCGACAAGCACAAGGTCAATGTGGTGCGCACACCGAAGGATGTCTTTACCGAGCAGCTCAAAGCCTGGGATGTGCTCAATGAGAAGCTTTCAAGTGCCGACCCGTTCTTCAAAAAGGTTGTCGAGTCCCAGCGTGCATGGGCCAAGCGCGTTGCTTACTACGGCTTCCTGAACGAAGCTGACTACAAGCAGGGATACGAGCACGTCTTCAACACGAAGATCCCCGGCTGACCCTGGTCGCACGGCAGCCCGGGTGTTTCGGCACTCGGGCCCGCGGGTCTGTGCCAGGGCGTCGCCGGCAGGCGACGCCCTGTGTTCTTGGCAAGCCGCCATTCCTGGATGCAAACATGATCAACAAGTTGCTGCTCACGATCGACCGCCTCAGCATGACGGTCGGCCATGCCTTTGCATGGTCCATCGTGATCCTGACGCTCGGAACCTCATACGAGGTGTTTGTACGCTACATCCTGCGAGACCCGACGAGTTGGGCGTTCGACATGAGCTACATCCTGTACGGCGGGCTCTTTCTGATGTCGGGTGCCTACGCGCTCTCGCGCAATGCTCACGTTCGCGGCGACGTCTTTTTCCGGCTCTGGCCGGCGCGCGTACAAGCCGGTGTCGAGCTGGTGCTTTACTTCATCTTTTTCTTTCCGGGCGTCACCGCGCTGGTCATCGCGGGCTACGGTTATGCGAGTGACTCGTTCGGATACCAGGAGGTCAGCGTGAACAGCCCGGTCGGCATCCCGATCTGGCACCTGAAGGCGTTGATCCCACTGGCCGGAATCCTGCTCTGGCTGCAGGGCGTGGCGCAGGTCATCCGTTGCATCCTGTGCCTGCGCGAGGGCCAGTGGCCCAAGCAGCTGCATGACGTCGAAGAACTCGAAAAAGTGCTGCAGGAAACCCATCAGACCGAGGACGGCACGCAAACACAAGCCGGCAAAGAGGCGAGCAAATGAGCAATCCGGAAATCGCCCTGCTGATGCTGGGCTCATTCATCTTCATCGTCCTGCTCGGTTTTCCGATTGCGTTCACGCTGATGGCGATGGCAGTGGCCTTTGGCTACTACGCCTATTTTCAACCCGACCAGGCGTTCTTCGACAACCGGGTGTTCTACCTGCTCAGCCAGAACACCTTCTCGGTGATGAATAACGACGTTCTCACCGCGGTGCCGCTGTTCCTGTTCATGGGCTATCTGATAGAACGCGCAAACATTCTCGATCGATTGTTCCACAGCCTGCAAATTGCATTCCGGCGGGTGCCGGCCTCGATGGCAGTGGCGGCTTTGGTGACGTGCGCGCTGTTCGCGACCGCAACCGGTATCGTCGGCGCGGTGGTCACGCTGATGGGTCTGCTCGCCTTTCCGGCGATGCTCAAGGCCGGTTACGACCAGAAGCTGTCGGCAGGGGTAATCTGCGCCGGCGGCACTCTGGGCATCCTGATTCCGCCATCGATCATGCTTGTCGTGTACGGAGCCACTGCCGCGGTCTCGGTGGTCAAGCTCTATGCCGCCGCGCTGATCCCCGGCTTCATGCTGGCCGGTCTTTACATGCTGTATGTGATTGGGCGCGCGGTCGCCAACCCGTCGCTGGCCCCGAAGCTCCCGAAAGAAGAGAGCCAGATGCCGTTCGTCCAGATGGTCTGGCTACTGTTCACCGCGTTCTTCCCTCTGGCAGTGCTGATCCTGGCGGTTTTAGGCGCGATTCTCTTCGGTCTGGCAACACCCAGCGAAGCAGCAGCGGTGGGCGCTCTCGGAGCGATCGTATTGGCCGCTGGCTATCGTGCACTGACTTGGACGCGCATGAAGGAAGCTGTATTCCTGACCGCGCGAACCTCGGCAATGGTGTGTTGGCTGTTTGTCGGCTCCTGGACCTTTTCGTCGGTATTTTCCTACCTGGGAGGCGAAGGCCTGGTCAAGGAATGGGTGCTGGCGATGGATCTGACCCCGGTGACTTTCCTGTTGCTCGCGCAGGCGATCATCTTCCTGCTAGGTTGGCCGCTGGAATGGAGCGAGATCATCATCATTTTCGTGCCGATCTTCCTGCCGCTGCTGTCGCATTTCGACATCGATCCGCTGTTCTTCGGCATTCTGGTCGCCCTGAACCTGCAGACCTCGTTCCTGACTCCACCGATGGCGATGTCGGCTTACTACCTGAAGGGAATTGCGCCACCACATGTGCAGTTGTGGACCATCTTCAAGGGCTGCTTCCCGTTCCTGATCATGGTGTTCATCTCGATGATCCTGGTGTACATCTTCCCGAAGATCGTCTTCTGGCTGCCTGAGCAGCTCTACGGAAACTGATGAATAGCGTCGATCTGCATTCGCTGACCGCCATCCAGGCCGGCGCAGCGCTGCGCGAAGGTTCTCTGAGCGCGACTGAGTACGTGCAAGCGTGTCTCGCGCGAATCCGGCAAACCGAGCCTCAGGTTGGTGCCTGGATCCACCTGGACGAAGAGTACGCACTGCGTCAGGCGAAAACTCTGGACGAGCACCGGGCAAGCGGCCGTCCACTGGGCCGGCTGCACGGGCTTCCGGTCGGGCTCAAGGACATTATCGACACCGATGACATGCCCACCGAAGACGGGACGGTGCTTCATGCCGGCCGACAGCCTGTGTCAGATGCCACACTGGTCGCCAGGCTGCGGGCCGCGGGTGCCGTGATCATGGGTAAGACCGTGACCGCTGAATTGGCCTCGATGCATCCCGGCAAGACGCGCAACCCCTGGAACCCGGCGCACACCCCAGGGGGCTCGTCGAGCGGCTCGGCCGCCGCAGTTGCCGCGGGAATGGTGCCGCTGGCGGTCGGTACGCAAACCAATGGCAGCGTGATTCGTCCTGCGGCCTTTTGTGGCGTGCATGGGTTCAAGCCAAGCTTCGGACTGATTTCGCGGCATGGCGTGCTGCAGCAGTCCCCTTCTCTGGACCAGATGGGCGTATTTGCGCGTAGCGTCGAAGATATTGCGCTGATTTCCGATGTGCTGATCGCGCATGATCCGCATGATCCGGCCACCCGACCCGGTGCGCACCCTCGCCTAGGCGAGGTCATGCGTGACGATCCGCCACTACCGCCCAGACTCGCCTTCCTAGGCACGCCAATCTTTGAGGAGGCGAGCCAGGACTGCCGGGATGGCTTTGCTGAACTTTGCGACGCACTCGGTGAAACCATCACGGAACTGTCGCTTTCTGACACGTACCGGAAAGCCTGGGAATTCCACCGCACGATCCAGCTCTCCGAGCTGTCGCATCACTATCGCGCCGATTACGAGCGTGGCAGTGATCGCCTTTCGTTGGCACTGCGTGAAAACTTCGAGCGTGGCCGGCAAACTCCGGCGCATGAATACCTCGCCGCGCTCGCCGCCCGGCAACCGCTCTATGAAGGCATTGAGCGTACGCTGGAGGAATATGACGCATTCATTACGCCGGCGGCGCATGGGGCCGCGCCCGCTAGCCTGGAGACCACTGGCAACCCGGCGTTTTGCACGCTGTGGACCTTGTTCGGCATGCCAGCGATCAACCTGCCACTGTTGCGCGATGGCCAGGGCATGCCGATCGGCGTGCAGCTGGTAGGACGACGCGGCGACGATGCCAGGCTGCTGCGTACCGCCCGATGGCTGGTCAGCAGACTGGCGCAAGGCGAACACTAAATCGACACGGAGAACATCTTGCTGACTAAATTGATTCTCGGCCTGATCGGGCTGACCCTGGCGGTCGGGTTCTTCGCGATCCCGATCTTCAAGGTCCAGGAAACCGCACTGATTGTGATTGTGCTCATCGGCGTGGCCATGGCGGTCTACGAGTTCATCGAAGAAGTCCGTTCACCGGACTGACCGACAGGCCAGGCCTCAGTTACGCCTGAATCAACCCGACTCAGGCCAGCCACAGGGCCAGTGGCAGCATCAGCAGGCAAGCCAAACCGACAAGCCGATCGGGATCAAGGGCACGGCCGGCTGGCGTCATCGGGGCACGCAGGCCCACCTGGATGCCGCGGATGTTGCCCCGCAGCGGCAGGCCAGGCGATGCCAGGTGTTGCGCTTTCATTTTCATCACAGCTCCTTCACTTGGGTGACTGGATCATGCGTTGATCCGATGACCACAGCGTGAACTGCTCGGGGCTCAGCAAGTGAGCCTGGGGCCGGCCGGCTGTATATTTCCGAATCTTTCCCAGACACACACGGAGCAACATCGATGAGCCAGAATCCCAAAGTCGCGATCATTACGGGCGCGAGCGCCGGCATCGGCAAGGCGGTCGCGATCACTTTTCTGAAGGCCGGCTGGAAGGTTGCGCTTGCCGGACGGCGCGGCGATATGCTCGAGGCCGCAATCCGCGAATCTGGCGTTGACGCTGCCAACGGTCTGGCGGTGGCGACCGACGTTGCCGATCCCGATGCGGTGAAAAACCTGTTCGACAGCACCGTCAAGGCCTTCGGCCGCGTCGACATGGTGTTCAACAACGCGGGAGTCAACGCCCCCGGCATTCCACTCGAGGAACTGAGCTTCGAGCAGTGGCAGTCGGTGGTTAACATCAATCTGACCGGTTCGTTCCTGTGCGTGCGCGAGGCATTTCGCGTGATGAAGGACCAGAGCCCGCGCGGTGGGCGCATCATCAACAACGGGTCAATTTCGGCACATGCACCGCGCCCGAACTCGGCTCCCTATACCGCCACGAAGCATGCGATCACCGGGCTGACCAAGAGCGCATCGCTCGACGGACGCAAGTACGACATCGCCTGCGGCCAGATCGATATCGGCAACGCGGCAACCGACATGGCCTCGCGCATGGCCAAGGGTGTTCCGCAGGCCAACGGCGAGATCGCGATCGAACCGCTGATGGACGTGCAGCATGTGGCCGACTCGGTGCTGCACATGGCCTCGTTGCCGCTGGCCTCGAACGTCCAGTTCATGACCGTGATGGCCACGAAGATGCCTTTCGTGGGCCGCGGGTGAATACCTTGTATCCGAAAGTCCCGCATGTCCGGCTCGATTGAACGGATCGGCGCCCACGTCAGCATCGAGCGGCGCGGCCGGATCGCCATCGTGCGATTCGACCGCGGCGACAATGCCAACGCGCTCTCGCTGTCCTTGTGCCGGGATCTGACCGCCGCGGCGCGCAGCTTCGAGCATGACGATCAGGTCTCGGCGGTGATTCTGACCGGATCGCCGACCCGGTTCAGCCATGGCGCAGATCTGAAAGATGCCGAGACCGCCGCCTCGCGCAAGGCACCGCTGGCGCAGCGGCGCCTTGCGTTGCAGACCGGCGGCAAGATGTGCCGCGCCTGGGAGGAGGTCGAGGCGATCACGATTGCCGCGATCGAGGGCTGGTGCGTCGGGGGTGGTGCGGCACTGGTTGCCGCCTGCGATCTTCGGATCGCGTCCGCCAGCGCCCGCTTCTATGTGCCCGAGATCGAGCGCGGAATGAATCTTTCCTGGGGTACGGTACCCAGGATCGTGCATCTGGTTGGTCCGGCCCGGGCCAAGCGGATCATCGCGCTAGCCGAAAAATTCGATGCCCAGCAGGCGCTCGACTGGGGGTTCGTCGATGAACTGGCGGGGAACGGCGCGGCGCTGGAGGCTGCACTGATGCAGGCCGCGCGGGCTGCAGCAATGCCGCCAGTGCAGTTGCGCATGATCAAGCAGGCGGTCAACGCGGCGGCGTTTGCGCTGGATCGCGCGGTCAGCCACGCAGATTTCGACCAGTTTGCTCTGGCTGCCTCGTCCGGTGATTATGACGAAGGCGTGCAGTCGTTCCTGGAAAAACGGCCGGCGCAATACACCGGGCGCTAGCCGCGCTCGCTGGGACAACAACCGATTTCGCGGGGGTTCTCCGTGATATACTTTTGCGCAAACATATCTCGGCCGTATCCGTGTTCCCGCTCGCCGGGATGCGCCCGGCTTCCGGCAGCGCAACTCCGCATCGCGCGCCCCACTCCTGATCTGAGCAACGGAGCATGAACCAAAGCACCCTTGTTGCTTTCCTGCCCGCGTGGCCACCCGAACCCGGCGCGATCTTCTGGATCGCGCTGGCAGTCGTGTCGACCGGCCTGCTTGGCGAACTGGCATTTCGCAGTTTCCGGCTCCCGCGCATCACCGGCTATTTTCTGGTCGGCCTGATCTTCGGTTCCTTCGGGTTCGACCTGAATGCCACCGCACTGACCGGGAGCCTGCGCTGGGTGTTCGACCTGGCGCTGTCCGTGCTGCTGTTCGAGCTTGGCACCCGGGTCGACCTGCGCTGGCTGCGCGCGAACCTCTGGCTGCCGGCCACCAGCGTGGCCGAGGCCACGGCCACGCTGGCTGCAGTGATCCTGCTTCTTTCGCTGACCGGCGCCGACGGTGCGACCGCTGTGTCCGTCGGGGTGATCCTGATGTCGACCTCGCCGGCCATCGTGATGCGCGTGGTCTCGGAGTTCCGAGCCGACGGTCAGTTGACCGAACGACTGATGATTCTGACCGCCATGAATACGGTCTATTCGGTGCTTGGCGCCAAACTGCTGTTCGGCTGGCTGCATCTTAGCGACGGCGGCAACTTTTTCGCCGCGCTGCTGTTGCCGGTGTATGTGGTGCTTGGCTCCGGACTGCTTGGGGTGGCACTGGCCTGGTCGATCCGCTGGGTGACGCGGCATTTCAACCTTGGCGACGACAACGCGGTGCTGCTGTTGCTGGGCATGCTGATGTTGGCGATGGCCTTGGTCAAGCTCGGAAAATTCTCGCCGCTGCTGACCCCGCTGGCTGCCGGTATCGTGCTCAAGAATGCCTGGGCCCGACCGATCGTGTTTCCGAGACATATGGGAACCGCTGGCGGCATTCTGGTCGCGATGCTGTTCTTTGCCACCGGCACGGCGGTTTCGCTCAATCAGCTCTTCGCCGGCGGTGCGATCGCGATCGCGCTGGTCGTCGTGCGTGGTGGCGCCAAGCTCGGCGCGATCAGTGCACTGGGTCTGCCCAGCGGGCTGAGCATGCGCCAGAGCGTGGCGCTCGGAATCGCCATGACACCAGTCTCAGGCGTTGCATTTGCGCTGACTTACGACCTGCAGGCGATCTCGGCAGACCTTGCTGCCAGTGTCGGAGCAATCGTATTTAGCGCTATCGCGCTGCTCGAATTGATCGGTCCACTGGCGGTCGAATGGGCACTGGTTCGCTCCGGAGAAACCCATGGCTGAGGCCTCTACCGGAACCGCCCCGGCAAGCGATAGCAAGGCGCTCGGCGAATTTGCCAAGTCGCGCTCGCTGACGCTGGGTGTCGAGCTTGAACTACAGATCGTCAACACCCATCACTATGACCTGACCCCGTCGGCGGCAGATCTGCTCCGGGTGCTGCGTCAGGACGGGCTGCCAGGCGACGTCAAGCCCGAGATCACCTCGAGCATGGTCGAGATTTCCACCGGCATTTGTGAAGGCTACGACGACGCGCTGAACCAGTTGCGTCAATTGCGTGATGCCTTGTGCGCGGCGGCGGCTCGGCTGAACATCGGTCTGAGCGGTGGTGGCACGCATCCGTTCCAGCACTGGAGTCACCAGAAAATCTATCCGGCGCAACGCTTTCACCACCTGTCGGAGGTGTACGGTTACCTGTCCAAGCAGTTCACGGTCTTTGGCCAGCATGTCCATGTGGGCTGCCCGAGCCCGGATGAAGCGCTGTGGCTGCTGCATTCGATGTCGCCGTACATTCCGCATCTGATCGCGCTGTCGGCCTCGTCACCCTTCGTGCAGGGCGTTGACACCGGCTTCAATTCAGCGCGGCTGAACTCGGTCTTCGCGTTCCCGTTGTCGGGTCGCGCACCCTTCGCGCTGACCTGGAAGGAATTCGGCGAGTTCTACGACAAGATGACCCATACCGGGGTCGTCGAGAGCATGAAAGATTTTTACTGGGACATCCGACCCAAGCCAGAGTTCGGCACGATCGAGGTTCGGGTGATGGACACACCGCTGACGCTGGAGAAGGCCGCTGCGATCGCGGCCTATATTCAGTCGCTGGCAAGCTGGCTGATCCAGGAGCGACCGGTCGAGCCGGCTGAGGACGACTATCTGGTCTACACGTTCAACCGCTTCCAGTCCTGCCGATTCGGATTCGACGGCATCTTCGTCGACCCGAAATCCGGGCAGCACACCACGATTCGCGAGCACATCCTGGCGACGATGGAGCGTATCCGGCCGCATGCCGAGAAACTGGGTGCGCAGCACGCACTTGCCGATCTGGCGCTTGACGCGCGCGAGCGCGGCAGCGACGCAAGCTGGATCCGAAACCAGTTCGAGCAAGAGCATCTGCTCGAAGAAGTCGTGCGACGCCAGACGCTGCGCTGGCGGGGTTGATCCAAACGCCCCCTAATCACGAGGACGATGCATGGAAAAACTGACGAAACTCCTCCCCGATCTTTCCGGGTTCCGGCCGATGGATTTCCTGGACGAGGCGATTTCGGTGGTCGTTGTGCTGATCCTGGCCTGGGTGCTTCTGAGGGTCAGCCGCCGTGCAATACGCCTGTTCGCCACTCTTGCCACCCGCAATGCGAATGACCCGGAAGATCGCAAACGGGTCGAAACCCTGTCGCGCGTCTTCCGATACCTGTCTTCAGTCACCATCATCGGCGTCACGATCATGGTGGTCCTCGACCAGGTGGGTATCTCGATTGCCCCGATCTTAGGCGCGGCCGGTGTGGTCGGTCTGGCAGTGGGTTTCGGTGCGCAAAGCCTGGTCAAGGATTTCTTCTCGGGTTTCACGATCCTGTTGGAGAACCAGATCCGACAGGGCGATGTGGTCACGATCGCCGGCATGAACGGTGTCGTTGAAAGCGTCACGCTGCGCACGGTGAAACTGCGCGGCTATGACGGCAGCGTGCATTTCATTCCGACCGGAAAGATCGATACCGTCACCAATATGTCGATGGAATTCGGTCAGGCAGCGATGGACATCGGCATTGCCTATCGCGAAGATATCGATGCGGTGTTCGAGCTGATGCGCCAAACCGCGCGCGAGCAACGCGAAGATGCAGAATTCGCACCGCGCATCCTGGCCGACCTGGAGATCGCCGGCGTCGACCGGTGGGCCGACTCGTCGGTGATGATCAAGTGCCGGATCAAGACCAAGCCGCTGGAGCAGTGGGCGGTGCGCAGGGACTATCTTCGCCGCCTGAAGAAGACCTTCGACGCCAACAACATCGAAATCCCCTTCCCCCACGTCACTGTCTACGCGGGTCAGCTCAAATCCGGTCAGGCACCGGCAATGCCGCTAAGCCTCGAACCGCCAACATATCCGGGCGCATCCGGCGCGAATCAGGCCGCTCCGCGTTAGCCGTCCCTGTGTTCTCGCCGTCCCTGTGCTCTCGCCGCCTCCGGGGCGGTCGGGGCCTCGATCAGGTTCCGGCCTTCGAGCGGCGCTGGGCCGCCAAGCGTTTGAACCGGGCCTCGAGGTCGGAGATTCGGAGCGCGAGATCGCCAAGTTCATCACCAAACCAGGCGGTCAGTGGCTTCGTGGTCAGTTGCTGCTGATCGCCCGCGACCCAGGCGCTTGCCGACGCAAACGCACGCTGCGCCGCGTCACGCATCCCATCGGCACCAACGCGCAACGCTCCCGCCACCCGATGCGCGGCCGCATCGCCGATCACTCGACTAAGGTCTTCCTCGGGTTCCCAGCGCAAGTAGCGAGCAAGATCACCAATGGTTGCCGCCAGCGCCGGATCGCCATCAATGCGCAGATGGCGAACCGTGCTTTCCGGCCCCTTGGCGAGCACATCGAACATGGCCTCTACCGAGGCCCGAAATCGTAGCGTGACGTCGAAGCGTTGTTGCGGATCGGCAGCCCGCAACAGACCCGAGTCATCAATCTGCAAGCGCAGTTCTCCCAGTTCAGCCGAGCGGCTCGACGGCAGTTCGACCAGGACCCGAAGCCCGCCGCCCGCATGGGCGCGAAGGCGCTCGCGGGCCCATTGCTGCTGCTCGAGCAGATGCTCCAGAGCGGCGAGCATCGCTTGCAAGGCACCACGTCGCGCCTGGGCACTCGCGTCGCCGAACAGGCTGAGGAGTTGATCGGCCAGACCAGCGGGCCCGGACGGATGCCTTTCTTCGTTCATTGGAAAATTTTAAGCGATTCAGGTGATCGGCTGTGACGCTCCATCGGACACCGCGACCACGCTCAGTGGCCGGAAACTAAAACGGCTCCCGCCAGGGAGCCGTTTCGGCCGCAGACAACTTGCCGGGCGCTTAGTTCAACTGCTGGATACCAGCCAGAACCCAGCCACCGGTGCCGTCCATCGGTTTGACCAGGTTCCACACCTCGTCAAATGTCTGTGCAGCAGAAGACTCGCTCTCGCGAACCAGTCCATTGAAGCGCACGCTGGCCATGTAGTCGGTTTGCGTGGTTTCAACACCGAGCAGTTCGGCGTCGAGCTTGACGACGTCGGTCTTGTTCGGCGACGGGCCACGCTCATGGATTTGCAGGCGCAACTCGCCAAACATCTCCGGACTGGTGAATTCGCGAAGATCGTTCAGATCTGCAGCGTCATAAGCTGCCTGCAGTCGCACAAACTGAACCTTGGCGTTGCGCAGGAAACCCTCGACGTCGAAATCTGCAGGAACGCCCCAGGGCCCAGACGGAGCCGCGGCCAGCGAGGCAGGTTGCACGACGGGTGCCGAGCCGCCCCCTTGCGCGTCTGTGGGAAGCGGCGCGTAGCGAACACTTGCTTCGGAGCCGACGTTTGCGCCCGCATAGGCTGGCTGCATCGAGGCGCCGGAGGCGGCTGCGCGCCGAGCCATCACGAGGCGGATGACGACGAAGGCCGCGACGGCAAGCATCAGCACCAGCATCAGCGAGGCGAGTTCCTCGCCCATGCCCAGATGGCTGGCCAGCGCAGCCAAGCCGAGACCGGCGGCCAGACCGGCGATCGGGCCGAGCCAGCGATTACGAGCCGGCTGAGCGGCAGCCGAGGGCTGAGCCTGCTGCCGCGGTGCGGTAGCCTGCTGCGGCGTGGTCGCCTGCCGCTGGGTGACGCTGCTCGACTGGCGTCCGATTGAAGACCCGCCTCCCAGGCGCTTGGCCTCGGCGACTTCCACGGTAAGCAACACGCCGACTGCCAGCGCGATTGCCAAAGAGATTCCCCAACGCATGATCCTGACTCCCTGTCTGTTGAAGCTTTATCGACTTTGAGGTTTCAACCCCGTCTTTTTATGACCCGGTTGGCGAGCCGATCTTGCAACTCGGACCCGGTTCGCGCAACTGAGTCGCAGCATCGCACAAAAACCTACATCCGGATGCCTTCGTGCAACGCAACCACTCCGCCAGCCAGGTTGAAGTAGCGAACGCGCGACAGTCCGCAGGCGCGCATCATCGTGCACAAGGTCTCCTGATCCGGGTGCATCCGGATCGATTCGGCCAGGTAGCGATAGCTTTCGGAATCCCCCGCGATCCGCTGCCCCAGCCAGGGCAGCACCGAAAATGAATACACATCGTAGAGCCGCTCCAGCGGTTTCCAGACGCGGGAAAACTCCAGCACCAGCAACTTTCCGCCGGGGCGCAGCACACGGGTCATCTCCGCCAGTGCACGATCCTTGTGCGTCATGTTGCGCAGCCCAAACGCCACCGTCACCCGATCAAAGTAGCCGGTCGCAAAAGGCAATTTCTCTGCGTCGCACTGCACCGCTGGCTGCACTAGCCCGTCATCGAGCATCCGGTCGCGCCCAATCCGCAGCATCGACGCGTTGATGTCGCTCAGCCAGATCTCGCCGGTCGGTCCGACCCGTCTGGCAAACTCCCGCGACAGATCGGCGGTACCGCCCGCCACGTCGAGGATTTTCATACCGGGGCGCACCGCTGCCTGCCCGATCGTGAACCGTTTCCAGAGCCGATGCAGGCCACCGGACATCAGATCGTTCATCAGGTCGTAACGCCCGGCGACCGAATCGAACACCTCGGCGACCCGCGAGGCCTTCTGAGCCTGCGGCACCGACTGATAACCGAAGTGAGTCTTGTCTGGCTCGTCCATGGGACCCCGATGGCTCAATGCCGCGGCCGGCTGACGCTGGCGGTCTGCATCGCGCCGGACTCTGAGGCCGGAACCTGCGGATCGCGGCTGGCGCCAGCCTTCTCAAGCCGAGCCAGGTAGTCTGCCCAAAGCTGCTGATGCTGATCGCCGAGCCAGTACAGGTATTCCCAGGAAAAGATTCCGGTGTCGTGACCGTCGGAAAATCGCGGCTGAATCGCATAGTTCCCGACTGCATCGACCGCGTCGATGCCGATGTCCCGCTTGCCAGTCTGCAACACTTCCTGGCCGGGTCCATGACCCCGTACCTCGGCGGAAGGCGAATAAACCCGCATCAGCTCGAACGGCAGCTTGAACTGTCGGCCATCGGCATACTCGATCTCGAGCACGCGCGACTGTTGATGAACGACGATTCGGGTTGGAGCGGGAGTGTTTGGGCCGGCCATGCTTGAAAGGTCCTGCTGGTTTGTGAGTGCTGATGGTAGCCGATCAGGCACGAACTGCCGCCAAATCCACCACGAGTTGCGGATCGAAATCAGGATTCTCGAAAACCGGTACCAACTCAACGCGCTCAGCGAACCCCTGATCCGCAGGCTGATGTTTGGAAGGTTTGCGCGGATAGCCCCGTGGATTGCAGACGACCTCGCAACCACCGACCCGATAGCGCTGCGTCGTGTGGGTATGACCATGGATCCACAGCGTGGCCTGAGCGACCAGGTGATCGAGATCGCTCGCAAAGCCGACATTGCTCGCAAATGCGACGAAGTCCGGATGCACCGAGCGCCAACTCGGCAGATGATGGCTGACGACCACCGTTGGGCCGTCCCAGGGACGCGCCAGTTCCTCGGTCAGCCAGGCGCGCGACACCGCGTGCAGCGCAGTCCAGTCGGATAGCGCCAGGACGGGCTGCAAGCCGCCGCGGGCGTACCGGATCGCTCGAAAGTCGGGAATCATGCGTCGCACTTGCTCGAATGCCTGCTCCGGACTCAGCTGAAGTAGCCGGCCCGGATGCTCGAACAGCCGGAAATCCGTCCACAGCGTGCAGCCGAGAAAACGCACCCCGTCGATAACGGTTGCCTCGTTCTCGAGCAGTCGCACCCCGGATAGACGAGCCTGGTCGCGCATGGCATCCAGTGTCGACAAATATTCGCCGTCGTAAAACTCGTGATTGCCGGCGACCATCAGAATTTCATCGCGCGGGAACGCCTGCCGCGCCCAACGCAAGGCCTCGACACCGTTGTGGATGTCGCCGGCCAGCACGACAAGGTCGGCCGCAACCGGTTGTGGCTCGAACGCGGCGACCTCTACGTGCAGGTCTGACAGGATTCTCAGGCGCATCGGCGCTCCCGCCCAAGGGGCAAGCGGCCTGGGAAACCCGGTCCGCAATTCATCCGCCCGCCCCGAGCGCTTGCTGCAGCGCCACCCGATAGTCGGAAAGCTGCCGGCCAACCGCCTCAGTCCTGGTCGCCGCCTGCGCATCGCGACCGGCGGGTGCCCCCCAGACCGGTTGCGGAAAATGCCGATCGTCGCGCCAGCGCGGAATCACATGCCAGTGCAGATGCGGAACCATGTTTCCAAAACTGGCCAGATTGATCTTGTCAGGCCGAAGAACCTCGCGCTGCACCTGTTCGACCCGGAACACGATCGCCATCAGCCGCTCGCGCGAGACAGGGGCCAGGTCAGTCATCTCGGCCAGATGGGCATCGAGGATCACGCGTGTGAACCCGGGATAGTCGGGCTCGTCGACAAGCACAACATGCGCAAAACCGTCGCGCCACACCAGCTGCCCGCCGTCGTCGGCGCACAACGCGCAAGCCTGACGCAGGTCACTCTGAGCAGTCATCGTCGGCGATCCCGGTTCAGAACTTCGTGTAACCGCCGTCGATGACGAACTGCTCGCCGGTGTGATACGCCGATGCGTCGCTCATCAGGTAAACCGCGATGCCGCCAAAATCATCAATGCTCCCCCAGCGTCGGGCCGGGATTCGCGGCAGCACTGCGCCTGCGAATTTTTCGTCTGAGGTTGCGCGGGCAGTCATGTCGGTGACGATCCAGCCCGGCAGGATCGAGTTGACCCGAATCTGGTAGCGCGCCAGTTCGACCGCGAGCGCCCGCACATAGGAGGTCACCGCACCCTTGGACGCGCCATAGTGACTATTGCGGGCAGCGCCCTCGATGGCTGCGGTGCTGGCGGTGGCGACCAGCGCTCCGCCCTCGCCGCGCTCGGACATGTGACGCGCCGCAGCCCGGAATGTGAAAAACACTCCGTCAACGTTGATGCGCTGCACCCGACGAAACTCTTCGTAGCTCATCTGCAGCAGCGGCGTGGGACGCGACGAGACACCGGCATTGGCAAAGCAGGCGTCGACCTTGCCGAGCGCCGCAACCGAATCCGCAAAAGCGGTCTCGACCTGCTGCTCGTCCCCGACGTCGCAGACAAAGGCTTCGACCCGCCCGCCGGTCTCGGCGGCAAGCCGAGCCTGAGCATCGCGTGTCTTTTGAGCGTTGGAACCCCAGATCGCCACATGCGCGCCAGCCGCCAGCAGCGCGGCAGCCATGCCATAACCAATGCCGCCGTTACCGCCGGTGACGACCGCGGTGCGGCCGGATAGATCGAAGGGCTTGTACATGGTGGTCTCCGTAGGGTGCGCTGTCGAAAAATCGGTGGCGCCCCCTCACGAAGGGGAGGCGCTCAAGGAACCCGATTCTAGATCAGCGCGTCAGACCAGCACGCGCTCGATACCCCCGTCGTTGGCGTGGGTGACGTACTGCTGCATCCAGTCCGGCCCCAGCAGATGCCGGGCGAGTTCGACAACGATGTAGTCGGCCTGCACGCCGGTGTCGTCCTGATAGCGCGACAAGCCCTGCAGGCACGACGGGCAGGAAGTGAGCACCTTGACTTCGCCATCGAAGGCGCGCTGCGGGCCGCCGCCGGACTGCACCGGGATCGCGCGAAGTGCCTCAGCACCACGACGCATTTCCTGCTCCTTGCGGAACCGCACCTGCGTCGATACGTCGGGACGGCTGATCGCCAGCGTGCCGGATTCACCGCAGCAGCGATCGTTCTTGTCAACGCGCCCGTTCAGGTGCGCATTGACCAGTGTGTTGACCACCTTGAGCGGCGCATGCTGCTTCATCGGGCTGTGGCAGGGGTCGTGATACATGTACCGCGTGCCGGTCACACCCTCCAGCCGGACACCCTTTTCCATCAGGAACTCATGGATGTCGACGATGCGGCAGCCAGGGAAGATCCGGTCAAACTCATAGCCCTGCAACTGGTCATAGCAGGTGCCGCAGCTGACAACCACCGTGCGGATATCGAGGTAATTGAGCGTGTTTGCGACCCGATGGAACAGCACCCGGTTGTCGGTGATGATCTGGTCGGCCTTGTCGAACTGACCGGAGCCGCGCTGCGGATATCCACAGCACAGGTACCCAGGCGGCAACACCGTCTGCACGCCAACTTTCCAGAGCATCGCCTGAGTCGCAAGCCCGACCTGTGAAAAAAGTCGCTCGGACCCACAACCCGGGAAATAGAACACCGCCTCGGAGTCGACGTTGGTGGTCTTCGGGTTGCGAATGATCGGGACATAACGCGAGTCTTCGACATCAAGCAGCGCGCGCGCGGTCTTTTTGGGCAAGCCGGTCGGCATCTTCTTGTTGACGAAATGGATCACCTGCGCCTTGAGCTCCGGCTTGCCGACGGTGGCCGGCGGCTTGCGGGTCTGAGCCTGCGCGAACTTGCGCAGCAGATCATGCGCAAAGCGCTGCGCCCGATAACCAACTCCGACCATCGCGGCCCGCGCCGCCTTGATCGCGTCCGGATCGGTGGCATTCAGAAAAAACATCGCAGCGGCATTGCCGGCATTGAACTTCTTTTTGCCCATCTTGCGCAGCAGGTTGCGCATATTCATCGACACGTCACCGAAGTCGATATCGACCGGACAGGGGGTCTCGCACTTGTGGCACACGGTGCAATGGTC